>JAFIHP010000392.1 GCA_017849335.1 Actinomycetales bacterium
ACCCGCTGCGGCGGGGAGGTCGCGTCATCGGCGTCGTCGCCCGGCGGTCCTCGAGACATTCCCGGGTCGCCGGGCAGCTGGAGGAGATCTACCTTGCCTCGGCGGACGACCTGCTGAGGATGCTCGTCGACGGACGATTCCCGGTTCCGGAGATCGGTGACGAGGTCGCCGGCACCCCCCGCGTCGGTGACGGCATCGTGCGACTGGATGTGGACGGCACAGTGCGGTACGCGAGCCCGAACGCGGTGAGCGCCGTCCGTCGGCTCGGTCTGGCGACCGACCTCGTCGGCGCGTCCGCCGCGGAGGTCGTCGTGCGGCTGTCGCGACGGCATGGTCCCGTCGACGAGTCGTTGTCGGCTGTGGCCGGCGGACGCGTCGCCGGACGCGTCGACGTGGACACCCCGACCGCGCAGGTCCTGGTGCGGGGAGGCCCGCTCTGGCACGACGACGAACGCATCGGCGCGCTGCTGTTCGTGCAGGACGTGACGGACCTGCGCCGACGTGAGCGTGCGCTGATGGGCAAGGACGCCACCATTCGCGAGACCCACCACCGGGTCAAGAACAACCTGCAGACGGTTGCCGCGATGCTGCGCCTCCAGGCGCGGCGGGCGCCGACGGAGCAGGCCCGCGAGGCGCTCGCCGAGGCGGAGCTGCGCGTCGCCGCGATCGCCGTCGTGCACGACTCCCTGTCCGGGCAGGACGGCGAGGAGGTCGACTTCGATGAAGTCGCTGATCGCGTCGTCGCCTTGGTGCGCGACCTGGCGCCGGCGTTCGCCCACGGGGTTCCTCTGCCGCGGATCGTGCGCCGCGGGTCGTGGGGATCACAGCCCGCGGACGTCGCGACGCCGCTGGCGATGGTCGCCTCCGAGCTCCTGCACAACGCTGTCGAGCATGCGGCCGCCGCGTCGATCGACCTGTGCCTGGAGGAGGACGACGCCGGGCTCGTCCTGCGCGTCCTCGACGACGGACGAGGCCTCCCGGACGGGTTCGACCCGGCCGACGCCGGACTGGGACTGAGCATCGTCCAGTCGCTGGTGACCGGCGACCTGCGCGGGACCTTCGCCATCACAGCCGAGCCGCACCATGGCACGACGGTCACGATCGGCGTTCCCCAGCCCGGCGCGGGCGCCTAGTGCTGCAGGTCACGTTCGTCGGCACCGGACCGTTCCAGCGCCTGCCGGAGGTCCTCGCCGGGCCGGGCGTGCGAATCACCGTCGTGGGCGGCCGACGCAACCCGCTGCGTCGCAGCCAGTTCGTCGACGAGTTCGTCGAGCTCGACGACGGCGCCGATGGAATCGCAGGGGCCCTCCTGGCACGGCCCGACGTGATCGAGAGCCTGCGGGGCTGGATCGTCTTCGGCGACGACACCACGATGTTCCGGCTCGCGACGAGCGACCTGCCGATGTCGGAAAAGCTGCGCATCCTGCCGGTTCGCAAGGCGGCGGGGCTGACGATGCTGGGATCGAAGGTCGGGCTCGAGCTCGTCCTCCGTGAGGCGGGGGTGGCCGGACCGCGGACGGCGATCGCGGGCACGCGCGACGAGGTGGCGGGTGCGGTGGGGCAGCTGGCGGACGTTCCGCGCCTGCTGGTCAAGGGCGCCGAGGGGGCGGCGGGGGAGCGGGTCCGCTGGTGGAGGAACGACGCCGACCAGATCCCCGACGCGTGGTTCCCCATCGTCGTGCAGGAGTTCGTCTCCGGACCGACCGTCAGTGTCGAGGCGCTCTTCCGGAACGGGGAGCTGGTGGGGTGGCTCTACTCGCGGATGACGTCGGACATCGTGGGCGGGGGGCCGTCCACGGCGCGCTGCTACCTGTCTCCGCCGTCGCGGGACTTCGTCGACGATCTGGGTCTTGTCGCGAAGACGGCCGGACTGCACGGCTTCGCGAACTGCTCGATGGTGTGGTCGCCGGCCGAGGGCCGCCACCGGCTGTTCGAGGTGGACGTACGCCCGAATGCGTGGGCCCAGTTCGGCCCGGCCCTGGGCGTCGACTGGGCCCGCCAGATGACCGACATGATGCCGGGCTGCGCCGAACCGCGCATCGCACCCGACGAGCGAGTGGCCGTCCACCTGTACCCGCGCGAGCTGATCGACGTCCTCGAGCACGGCCGGTGGTCGGGCCTGCGGCCGTGGCTGCTGGCGCTCCCCGGGACGTGGGGCACCCGGAACGCTCGCGACCGTGGCGTCAACGCCGTGGACCGCGCCGACCTGTGGGGGGCGGCGCGGCATGCGGCGTTCCTGGGTGCGCTGATCGGCGCGAGCCGGACCCGGCAGGCGCTGTTGCCGGCGCGCCGCCGGAGGCAACCGCCTCAGGTGGCGACGAGCCGGACCGGGGCGTGATCGGCCGACCCGTGGTCGGCGTGCAGATCAGACGTTGCTGCGAGCGCGCAGGCGCGCGTTCCGGCGCTTCAGAGCGCGCCGCTCGTCCTCGGAGAGCCCGCCCCAGACGCCCGCGTCCTGACCGGTCTCGAGAGCCCACCGCAGGCATTCGTCCACGACCGCGCAACGCCGGCAGACCGCCTTGGCCTCTTCGATCTGAACCAGGGCAGGTCCGGTGTTGCCGATCGGGAAGAACAGCTCGGGGTCCTCGTCACGGCAGGCAGCCTCATGGCGCCAGTCCATGCGTATCACTCCAATATCCAGCATGCGCCGGGTTCGCCGACGCTCGTGATTGCTTTCACGTGCATCGGCACGACCTCGCCATTGCCGGGGATCTCCCGGCCCAGGCGAGGGGGCTTGCCAACGAAAGCGAAGCAACGGGCCCGTATAGGTTCGCAGACGATTCAGGGCGCGACAAGTGGGATTCGGCGTTTGACTGGTCCTGGCGCTGTCGGTTAGATCACAAACAGGTCACAGAACGTCGATTTGTCCGATAAGTTCCCCGATATCCGGACGTCTACGCAAGCGCTTGCAAGGACGGGGCGACCACGCGGAGGGCCGCGGGCCAGGACGTGAAGTCGACCCGCGTCCGTTCGCCCATGCCCTCGCCGTCGACCTGCAGGGCGACGGGGTGACGCGCCCGCACCGTGAACGCGTCGACGTCGTGCCACAGCACGATCGCCCCGCGCGCCGAGCCGGCTCGCGCCGAGCCGGTGACCATCCGGGTGGCGGCGACGAGCGCGGTCGGCACGCCGAGGCGACGGGTGGCGAACACGTCGAGCCCGGTGTCGAAGGACGCCTCGGGGCACGGGTTGATCGGCTTGCTTCCGAGGTACGTCCACGGGCCGGTGTTCTGGACGAAGGCCAGGAACGCGCCGTCCACCTCGTCGTCCCCGCGGCGCAGCGACAGCTCCGGGTCGCGGCGGTTGGTCCGCCGGAAGTACTGGTCCAGGGTGGTCGCGAGGTAGCGGAGGGGCGTGGCGGACCGGCCGTCGCGGCGCTGGCGCTCCATCGCGGCGATGATCTCGGCATCGATGCCCAGGCCGGCGTTCGCCACGAACCAGCGCTCGTCGGCGCGGCCGAGCCCGATCGTGCGGACGGTCCGAGCGCGGATCAGCTCCAGGAGCATGCCCGTCGCCTCGATCGGATCGAGAGGGATTCCCAGCGACCGCGCGAACACGTTGCCGCTGCCGCCCGGGACGGTCGCCAGCAGCGGCACGTGCGGGCCGGGCCCGTCCCGCAATATCCCGTTGACGACCTCGTTGATCACGCCGTCGCCTCCCAGGGTGGCGACGACGTCGAGGCCGCTCTCCAGTGCGCCCTCGCCGACCGCCATGGCGTGCTCGCGGTGGGCGGTGAACACGACGTCGAGGTCGATGACGTCGGACAGGGCGTGCACGATGACGTCGACGATGCGCGGGGAGGTCGTGGTGGCTCGGGGGTTGACGACGAGCAGGCCGCGCACCCGTCGAGCCTAGCCAGGGAGCGCCGTCGCTACCGTGGGGCCTCGTGACCCCGCCGGACCGTCCGCTCGTCGCGTTGGCGGCGATCTCCATGGTGCAGGGGGCCGCCCTCGTCGTCTACGCGCTGTTCGACGTCGTCGAAGCGGTCCGCGTCGGCATCACCGGCCCGGCCGAGGTGTCGAACGTGCCGGCCGTGATCCTGCTCGTCGTCATCACGGCTGCCTTCGGGGTGGCCCTGGTGTGGGTCGGCCTGGGGTGGTGGCGTGGACGCCGCTGGGCCCGCTCGCCCTTCGTGCTCGCCCAGCTCATCGGGGGGTTCATCGGCGTGGAGCTGGCCCAGTCGGACGGGACGGTCGAGCGCGTCACCGGCATCGCACTCGTGCTCGTCGCGCTGATCGGCCTCGTGCTCTCCTTCGCGCCTGCCGTGAACCGGCGACTAGCCGACTGACGCGGCCGTCGCGCCTCACCTGTCCGACGCGTCGGACAGGCCCTCGCGCAACTGCGCGAGCGCTCGGGCCAGGAGCCGGGAGACGTGCATCTGGGAGATGCCCAGTCGCTCGGCGATCTGGGCCTGGGTGAGCTCCTCGCCGAACCGCATCGCGATGATCCGGCGCTCCCGCTCCGGCAGGGCAGCGAGGAGCGGACGCAGGGACTCGCGGTCCTCGACCGACTCGAACCCGGTGTCGTCCGCGCCTCGCCGCGCATCGTGGGCGAATTCCTCGCTGGGCTCGAACGATTCGGCGGTCAGGGCATGGCGTGCCTCGATGGCCTCGAGCACGTCGTCCTCGCCGAGCTGCAGGTCCGCCGCGAGCTCGGCGACCGTGGGCGGTCGGCCGGACGCAGCAGTGAGCTCGTCGATACGCCGGGCGGTCAGCAGCGCGCGCTCCTTCAGGCCGCGGGGAACGCGAAGCGCCCAGGTGTGGTCCCGGTAGTGGCGCTTGATCTCGCCGATGATCGTCGGGGTTGCGAACGTCGAGAATGCCGTGCCTCGACCCGGGTCGAACCGGTCGACGGCATTGAGCAGCCCGACCATGCCGGCCTGCACCACGTCGTCGAGCGGCTCACCGCTGCTGCGGTAGCGGTGAGCGAGGTAGCGGACGAGCGGAACGTGCAGCACGACGAGCTCGTCCCGCGCGTGCGCGCGCTCCGGGTGGTCGGCCGGCAGAGTGGCGAGCAGGTCGAGCAGTTCCCGTTCGCGGGCACGCTGCTCGGCCGACCAGCCACCGGATCGTTCGGTCACGCCCCGACGGGCGAGGGTCGCCGGACCCGCAGGCGCAGCGTGAGGGTCCCGTGGTCCACGTCCGGGGCGACCTCGTCGACGAGCGCGCGAAGGACGGTCCACCCGAACGTCTCGGTCGACGGCGGCCGCCCGCTCGTGCTCGGTGCGGTCACGTCGATCAGGAGCGCGTCGTCCTGAATCTCGAACCGGCAGGAGATCCGGCTGCCTGCCGGCGCGTCGGCGAGCACCTGGCTGACGGCCTCGTCGACAGCGAGCCGGACATCCTCGAGCCGATCCACGGTCAGGCCGAACCGCCCCGCCATCGTCGCGGCGACGGAGCGCGCCAGGCTCATGTTCCGCGTGTCGACGCCGAACGTGAGCGTCACCTCGTCGGTCATCGGCTGTCTCCTCTCGCCAGTGCGGTCAGCGCGTCGCCGGTGACGCGGTACGGGATCCACTCGGTGAGGGCCTGCGCGCCGTGCGCGGCGTAGAAGTCCCGGCTGGGTGCGTTCCAATCCAGAACCCACCACTCGAGCCGACCGTATCCGTTCTCGACGCACTCGGCGGCCAGTGTGCGCAGGAGGGTCGACCCGTAGCCGGAGCCGCGCAGAGACGGACGGACGTACAGGTCCTCCAGGTAGATCCCGTTCACCCCGAGCCAGGTCGAGAAGTTGAGGAACCACAGGGCGAATCCGCCGAGTCGGTGGTCGGGACCTTCGTGCTCGACGACGTGGGCGTAGACGGTCGGCCGCGGGCCGAACAGTGCCTGCCGGAACTGGTCGGGCGTGGCGACGGCTTCGTGCCGTGCGTGCTCGTACTCGGCCAGGTCCCCGACCATCGCCACGATCTCGTCGACGTCGTCGGGCTCGGCCCGTCGGATGAGTCCGTCCGTCATGCCGCGACCCTAGCCGTCGGCCGCGTGCCCATCGCCCGTCAGTTGCCGCCGAACTCCAGCCACTGCGCCGCGAGCGGGGAGGTGGGCCCACCCGGGAGGGGCTGCCGCCTCCACAGGGCGAGAACGACGTCGTCCGCCGATCCGGTGAGCTCCGGGAGGTCGACGTCGGCAGCGGCCCAGGCCGTGAATCTGATGTCACGTTCTGTCGTGTCGACGGTCCACTCCGTCCCGGCGTCTGTCAGCCGTACCCGCAGGCGGCCGACCGGTGGCGTGCGTCCATCGCGGTCGATGACGCGCGGGACGATCACCTCGAAGTACTCGGCGACGAAGTCCGCGGCGAGCGGGAAGGCGTCCCCGGGTTCTCCGACGGCGCGTTGAGCGTCCCAGCGGTGCACGGCGACCTCGTGCGCCTGCCGGCGCGGCCACACCCCGGCGACCCTCGGGACGGGGAAGGGGTGCCAGGTCGGCGCCGCCGGATCCAGGTCGCGCATCGCGTCGACGAGGGCGCGCGCGCCCGAGGTCAACCACTCCTGCAGCGCCCGCGCCTCGTCCGGACCGGGCGCCGGCGGGGGGTCGATGGCGTCGTCCTGCGGCGGTGCCCCGGTGACCGCAGCGAGCCGGGCCCAGCGCTGCACCTCGCCCAGGTGGTGGGCCAGGTCGCGCAGTGTCCAGCCGGGGCACGTCGGGACGTCGACGTCCAGGGTCTCGTCCGTGATCGTGGCGGCGAGCGACGCGGTGTCCGAGGTGATCGAGCCGAGGTACGTGCCGGTCGTCAGCGCCATGGCCGTGTCCTTCCGTGGGGTCGAACGCGAGGCGGACGATAGCCCGCGCGACGGTCCTCGTCGACGCGTGCCGTCAGCGGGCGGAGCGCAGCATCGCCGGCGTGGATTCGGCGCAGACGCCCTGGAACTCGACGGACGCCCCGAGCGACGCGGGCAGCGCGGACCGGTCGACGACCTCGAACCCGAACCGGGCGAAGAAGTCCGGCGCGGTGTAGGTCAGGAGGGCGACCGGCGCGTGGTCGGCGTCGACTACGGCGAGGGCGGCCGTCACGAGCCGGGCGCCCAGCCCGTGGTCGCGCAGCTCGGGACGAACGGCCACCGACCGCAGCAGGTAGGCCGCGTCCGGTCCACCGCCGTGGCGCTCGAGCGCGGCCACGCCCGCCAGCCCGTCGCCGTTCGTCGCGACGAGGACGCGAGCGGCCGCGTCGAGGCCGTCCAGCGGCAGGCCATTGTCCGCCAACAGGCCGTCGACGGCCGGACGGTCGTCGGGCGTCGCTACCCGAAGTTGCACGCCGTCGAGGGCGTCGTCGGGGGCGTCGCCGTCGGGGGCGGGGATCAGCGAGGCGATCAGCTCGCGCACGCGTGTCTTGATCTCGTCGCGGATGGGTCGGACGGCGTCGACGCCCTGTCCGGCGGGGTCGTCGAGCACCCAGTCCTCGTATCGCTTGCCCGGGTAGAACTTGCAGGTGTCGCCGCAGCCCATGGTGATGACCACGTCGGAGTCCTGCACGGCCTCGTCGGTCAGGATCTTCGGGGTCTGGGCGCTCATGTCGATGCCGTCCTCGAGCATCGCGGCGACCGCGGCGGGGTTGACCTGGTCGGCCGGTGCGGACCCGGCGGAGCGAACTTCGATGCGGTCGCCGGCCAGGTGCTGCAGGTAGGCGGCGGCCATCTGCGAGCGGCCCGCGTTGTGGACGCAGACGAACAGCACGGAGGGCTTGTCGGTCATGGCTTCTTCCTTCGCGAGTCGCTAGCGGACGGGGCCGTCGTGGACGGCGTCGGGCAGGTCGAGTGGCTCGGGCCGGACGCCGCGTCGGGGGTAGAAGTACTCGGTCAGCCCGGCGCCGACGGCGGCACCGAGCACCTGGAAGACGACGAACAGCGGGACCGACTGCGGCGCGATGCCGGAGAACGTGTCGGTCAGGGACCGGCCGATCGTGACGGCCGGGTTCGCGAACGACGTCGACGCGGTGAAGAAGTAGGCGGCGCCGATCCAGGCGGGGACGAGCACGGGCCCGAGGTGGCCGCGGCCGGTGCGGGTCAGGGCGCCGATCACCAGGAGGAGACCGGCCGTCGCGACGACCTCGCCGAGCCAGACGCCCGCGCCGCTGCGCACGTGCGTCGACGTCTCGACGGCGGGAAGGTCGAACATCAGGTTGGCGACGATCGCGCCCGCGCATGCGCCGACGACCTGGACCACGACGTAGAGCGCGCCCTCCCCGGTCGGCATCTCGCGACGGACGAGGGCGACCCCGGTCACCACCGGGTTGAAGTGGGCGCCGGAGATCGGCCCGAACGCCCAGATGAGGACACCGAGGGCGGCGACCGTCGCCAGTGCGTTGATCAGGAGGGTGACGGCGAGGTCGTCGCTGAGGAGGGAGCCCATGATCCCGGAGCCCACGACGGTCGCGACCAGGACGGCGGTTCCCAGGAATTCGGCGCTGGCCCGACGTGCCAGCGTGTGCGTCATGTCCGTCCCCTCCCTCGGCGCGCGGAGTCACTTGACAGGATCTCAGCGGGTCAACAAGCATTGAGTCAATGTCAACTGAACGAAACCTTAGCGAACCGTCCGCGACGCGGCAGGAGCGGGCGCGGGCGCTGGCGGCGCTGGGCGACCCGACGCGGCTCGGGGTGGTGGAGCTGCTCGGAGCCCAGGACCTGTCCCCGGACGCCCTCGCTGCGGCGCTGGAGGTTCCGGGCAACCTCCTGGCTCACCACCTGAAGGTCCTGGAGTCCGCTGGCCTCGTGCGCCGGGTGCACTCGCAGAGCGACCGGCGGCGGACCTATGTGCAGGCGGTCGAGGGCGCGCTCGACGGGCTCCTGCCGGTGCCGGTCGCACTGACGGCACCTCGCGTCGTCTTCGTGTGCACGCACAACTCCGCGCGCTCCGTCCTCGCCGAGGCGTTGTGGCGCACCGCCAGCGACGTACCCGTGGCGTCCGCCGGGACCCACCCCGCCGCCGCGATCAACCCGAGCGCCCGCAAGGCGGCCCGTCGCCACGGGCTCGTCATCCCCGAGGGGGTGCCGCAGTCGAGCGTCGCGGTGGTCCGTCCCGGTGACGTGGTCGTGTCGGTGTGCGATGCGGTCAACGAGGAGCTGGACCCGATGCCGAACCCCCGCATCCACTGGTCGGTACCGGATCCCGCGAGCGTCGGGACGGACGCGGCGTTCGACGCGGCCGTCGACGAGCTCCGCAGCCGAGTGACCCACTTGGCTCCCCGGGTCCACCGCGGGCGCGTGTCGCGGTCGCGGCCGCGACGGTGAGCTCAGGCCGTGCAGCAGCCGCCGGCCGTCAGCTCGATCTCGACGGGCTGGTCGTCGGTGATCACGTAGACCTCCCACGGCGCCCCTGCGGGGTCGTCGACCCACACCTTGTCCTGCACCGCATGGCAGCACAGCGTCTCGTCCTCGACCCTCGCCGGCAGGCCCGCGTCGGCGAACCGCCTCGTCGCCTCGACGACGGCGGCCGTGTCGAACACCTCGATCCCCAGGTGGTTCAGCGCCCCGGCGGTGCCGACGCCTCTCTCGGACTCGGGGACCTCGAAGAGCACGAGCTTCAGCGGCGGGTTCTCGACGGCGAAGTTCGCGTACCCCGGGCGCCGCTTGTGCGGCTCGACGCCGAGGAGCGTGGTGTAGAAGTCGACGCTCGCCTCCAGGTCGGAGACGTTGAGTGCGAGCTGGATCCGTGACATGGTTCCTCCGTATCGATGAACGTCGATGCGGAACGTAGCATCTACATTGATGACTGTCTATATGGAAGGGGTGGCCGTGGCGCCCGACCTGACCCTCGTCCCCGCGGGCGGTGACGTGAGCGGCGATGCCTGCTGCGCTCCCGGCCTCGCGGCCCCGTTGGACCGGCCGGCCGCCGAGGAGCTCGCGCGGCTGCTCAAGGCCGTGGCGGACCCGACCCGCCTGCAGCTCGTCGCCCTGCTGCGCACCGCCCCCACCGGTGGGATCTGCGTCTGCGACCTGACCGGGCCGCTCGGCCTGAGCCAGCCCACTGTCTCGCACCACCTCAAGACGCTGGTGGAGGCGGGAATCGTCACCAAGGACAAGCGTGGCTACTGGACCTGGTACGCGCTCGTCCCCGAGCGCCTCGAGCAGATCGGCGCCGTCCTCAC
>JAFIHP010000043.1 GCA_017849335.1 Actinomycetales bacterium
GACCGGGGTCCTCAACCGCCGCGGTCTGACCGAGGCAGCGAACCTCATGCACTCCCTGACCCTGCGCGTCGATCGCCGAATCAGCGTGGTGGCGATCGACCTCAACGACTTCAAGGGGTACAACGACCGCCATGGGCATGCGGCCGGCGACACCTTGTTGACGGACCTGGTCGGCGCCTGGAGTCGGACCCTGCGCTCGATCGACATCCTCGCCCGGACCAGCGGCGACGAGTTCGTGCTCGTTCTCGCGGACACCGACGCCGCCGCGGCACACGCGCTCCTCGCGCGGCTGCACGAGGCGAACGAGTCGCGCTGGTCATCGGGAGTCGTCGAATGGGGCCGAGGCGAAGCCCTTCCCGACGTGCTGAGGCGAGCCGACCAGGCGCTCTACCTGGCGAAGACCAGCCGGCGATGACAGCCGCGGCTCACGCCTGGCGGATGTCGACGATCTCGGTGATCCCAGCCGCGAGAGCGGACGCGAATCCGACATCGCTGTCCTCGTAGACGACAACCTCGGCCGGCTGCAGTCCGAGGCGTGACAAGGCGAGCAGGTACCCGTCCGGGGCCGGCTTGCCCTCGGCGACGTCGTCGGCGGTGATGACGTCGTCGAACAGATCGACGATGCCCACCGCGCGCAGCGAGCCGACGACCGGTTCACGGAAGCCGCCCGACACCACCACCAGGGGCCGAGTGCCGTGCATCCGGCGCGCGTGATCGACCACATGGTCGACGGCCTCGAGCTCGCCGAGCCGGGCCACGAAGCCGTCGTTCCCAGCGACGCGCAGACGCTCGATCAGCGCACCATCGGCGTCCGGGACGGCGGCTCGGACGAACGGCTCCATCGGATCGTTCGCGTGACGCTCCCACCACGGATCCGAGACGACGAACCCGTGCACGCCGAGCAGGTCCGACCAGACCCGACGGTGCAGTCCCATCGTGTCGACCAGCGTTCCGTCACAGTCGAAGAGCAACGCGCGCGCGGTGTCCGGCGGGTCCGGCAGGCTCCGGACGTGAGCGACGGGACCGCTCACGCCGCGTCGCCGTGCCGGCCGGAGACGCAGAACTGGTTCCCGTCCGGATCCGCCAACGTGGTCCACGCGAAGCCGTCGAGCTCGTGCTCGGCCACCAGCACCGCGCCCGCCGCGACGAGGGATCCGACCGTGGACTCACGATCGGCGGACACGAGGTCGAGATGCATGCGGTTCTTGCCTGCCGTGGGCTGGTCGACCTTCTGGAAGCCCAAGGCCGGACCGCTCGGCGCGGCCACCACCACGAACCATCCGTCGTTCTCCTCCACGATGCGACCGCCCACCTGCGTGGCCCACCAGGCGGCAAGCGGCAGCGGGTCGGTCGAGTCGACCGTGATCATGGCGACGGAGAGCGTGACGGCCTCGGCTGGGTTCATGGGGCCACGCTAGCCAGGGTCAGTGACACGGGGCCGCCCGGACGTCGTGCTACCGTCCGCGTGAGCTTCGGCTCCGTAAGCGTCTGACGTCAGGCAACGCGCATCCCTTCGAAAGAAAGGGAGGGTGCGCCACGTTCGTGGTGTCGCTCATCGCGACAGTCCGGGCCGTCGGCTTCACCCGGGCAGCAGTCACGACCTGGCCGGGGTCCTGGGCCATCGCCTTCCCCACCTTGCTGGTCGTCCTGCCGGTCGTCCGGCGGATGGTCGCCTGGCTCATCGTCCGCCCGGAGGTCCGCTAGCACCGGACGTCGCCCGCGCCGGGCACCGACGGACGTCAGTCCGGAAGCAGCCCCCGGTCGCGGGCGACGGAGATCGCCTCCGTGCGGGACTGCACGCCCAGCTTGAGGTAGACGTGCGCGAGGTGCGACTTCACGGTCGCCCGCGTGATGACCAGCTCGGCGGCGACCTGGTCGTTCGAGTCGCCGGCGGCCACTCTGGCCAGCACATCCAGCTCGCGTCGGGTCAGCGCCTGCTCGGGAGTCCGCATGCGCTCGAGGAGGCGCTCCTGGACCGCGGGTCCCAACGTGACGCGTCGGTCGGCGGCCGCACGGATGGCGCCGGCGAGCTCGAGCGTCGGAGCGTCCTTGAGGAGGTAGCCCGTCGCGCCCGCCTCGATCGCGGCGAGGATGTCGGCGTCGGACCCGTACGTCGTGACGACGAGCACGGGCGGCCCGGCAAGCTCGACCAGTCCTGCGGTCGCCTCGGCGCCCGTCATCCGGCCCGGTCCGAACCGCAGGTCCAGCAGGACGACGTCGGCGACGCCGCCGTCGGTGACCCAGCGCAGCAGAGCCTCGGCGGTGTCGAACTCGCTGACCACCTCCAGGTCCGGCTGGGACTCGACCACTGCTCGCAGTCCCGCCCGCACGACCGGGTGGTCGTCGGCAAGGACGACGCGCAGCCGTCCGGCG
Organism: Actinomycetales bacterium; assembly: GCA_017849335.1. Lineage (GTDB taxonomy): Bacteria > Actinomycetota > Actinomycetes > S36-B12 > S36-B12 > UBA10649. The sequence goes on from JAFIHP010000043.1 coordinate 2,374, forward strand.
CCCGTCATGCGACCGCACCCGTGCGCGCGACCGGCTCGGAGACGACCGGGATCGAGACCGACACCGCTGCTCCGGTGCCCGGGGCGCTCTCGACGACCAGCTCGCCGCCGATCTCCGCCACGCGCGACCGCATGGCCGCGAGGCCGAACCCGTGGTCGGGACGGCGACCGTCCAGCTGCGAGGGATCGAAGCCCACGCCGTCGTCGACGACATCGAGGACGACCAGGTCGTCGCGCACGGCCAGAGCGAGCTGCACGTTCCGCGCGCGGGAATGCTGGACGACGTTCGCCAGCGCGGACTGAGCAATTCGCAGGACCGCAGTCTCGACCGACACAGGGAGCACCGGCACGTCCGTGTCGGTGACGACGGAGACCTCCAGCTCGGTCCCGCGTTCCGCCGAGTCGCGGGCGGCACGTTCGCCTGCCCGCCGCAGAGCCGACACGAGCGTGCCCTCGGACAGCTCGGCGGGAGCGAGGGCGTACACGACCCGTCGGGTGTGCGCGAGACTGTCGGCCACCGCGGCCTGTGCCTGCGCGAGGAGGTCCGCAGTGCGGTGGTCCTCCGGTCCGATCCCCGCCTGCGCAGCCCCGAGCAGCAGCCCGGTGGCCGAGAGGTCCTGGGCTATCGTGTCGTGGATCTCCCGAGCCAGGCGCTCACGCTCCGCCGAGACCACGCGCTCACGCTCGGCCGCGGCCAGGTGATCACGTGCCGACACGAGCTCGTCGAGCATCTCCTGGCGGATACGGACCTCGCGCTGGAGCACGTGGAAGCCGGTCACCGCCGCGATCGCGACCGCGGCGCCCACGAGCGGGCCCAGCACCGCCCCGAACGAGTCGGTGGGATGGACGACCACCGCGTCGGCGACGGCGACCAGTGTCGTGAACGCCACGGCGGCCATGCCACGGTGCGCGCCGAGGGCGTGCATCTGGACGAGCATCAGAGGGAAGGCCATCCACAAGGCGACCGGGCTCACCGCGAGCATGCCCGCCCAGATCAGCACGAGGGCGGTGATCCACACGGTCGCAGCGGACAGATCGCGCCGACGTCGCAGGGGCTCCCCCGTACCGGCCACCCGCATACCGCGGCCCCAGGCGTATACCGCGGCGAAGGCGAGCCCCAGGAGCAACGCCGACCACCGTCGCAGTCCCGCCTCGCTCGCCACTCCCTGCCAGGTGGCGACCGCGACGAGGAGTGCCATGAGGGCGTCGACGCCGAACTGGATGCCGCGGGTCACCGTCGCCAGCGCATGCGGGTGCACGCGGCCACGGTACCGCCGTCGACGCGCCGCGCCATCGGCCAGAAGGTGGAGTTCCGGCTGGACCGTCCGGCGCGGGAAGACCCGCCCGTGGGCGGCTGCGCCGAGCCCCCGTTCGGCACGACAGTGGATCCATGTTCGTCTCCCTGCGCGACCTGCGCCACGCCCGAGGTCGTTTCGCCCTCGTCGGTACCGTCGTCCTGCTCATCGCATTCCTCGTGACGTTCCTCGGAACGCTGACCGCGGGCCTTGCCCGCGAGTCCACCTCGGCGATCACCGACCTGCCCGCCGACTACCTGGCCTTCTCGATGCCGGCGCCCGGAGATGCCCCGGGGTTCACGGCGTCGTCGATCGACGAGGCACAGGTGAAGCAGTGGTCGTCCGTCCCGGGCGTCGAGTCCGCCCAGCCGGTCGGAGTCACCACGACGCGCGCCACGTCGCCGACGACGACTGCCGCGGTCACGGCGTTCGGCGTCCTGCCCGGCTCCGCCCTCGTCCCCGGTGCCGACGACTCCGGCGTCATCCCCTCGGGCGGCGTCGTTCTGTCCGCGCCCGCCGCCGACGCGCTGGCGGTCGGCGAGGGCGACCCGGTCACCCTCGGCGGCGAGCGCCTGACGGTCACCCGCATCGTCGACGCCGACGATTCCTTCGCGCACACGCCGGCGGTGTGGGTCGGCCTGGATGACTGGCGACGCCTCGGCGGTCGGTCCGCTCCGGGGACGGCGACGGTCATCGCGCTGTCGGTGCACGGGCTCTCCGCAGAGGCCATCGCGGACGAGGACGCGACGATCGGAACGACGACGCTGCCCACGTCGGAGGCACGCTCGGCGGTGTCCTCGTTCACGGCCGAGAACATGTCGCTGTCGATCATGCTCGCGTTCCTGATCGGAATCTCCGCCCTGGTCGTCGGCGCCTTCTTCACCGTCTGGACGATCAGCCGCAGCGGTGACCTCGCTGTCCTCAGGGCTCTCGGTGCGTCGACCGCCTACCTCCTGCGCGACTCGCTGGGACAGGCCGTCGTCGTGCTGGTGGCCGGTATCGGAGTCGGGTCCGCCCTGTCTGCGTTGGCCGCGACCGCGCTGGCCGGTGTCGTGCCGGTCGTCGTCGACGCCGCGACGGTGCTGGTCCCCGCACTGGCCCTGCTCGCCGTCGGCCTTCTCGGCGCCGTGGCCGCCGTCGTGCGTGTCGGCCGCGTCGACGCGCACGCGGCGCTCGCCGCCGGACGCTGACCTCCCATCCCCCTCACGCAAGGAGAGCACTCGTGGACCTGCACATCGACGACGTCACCCTGGTGTACCCCGACGGCGAAAGCACCCTGACGGCGGTCGACGCGGTCAGCCTGGAGGTGCCGGCGGGCACCGCCACTGCTCTGCTCGGACCGTCCGGATCGGGCAAGTCGAGCCTGCTCGCCGTCGCCGGCGGGCTGACCCGGCCGACGTCCGGGGTCGTGCGGATCGGCGGCGACGTCGTGTTCACCCCCACGACCACGCCGCGGGAGGCGACGCGTGCCCGGCGCGACCGCATCGGCCTGGTCTTCCAGCAGCCTCAGCTGATCGCCTCGCTGACCGCTCTCGAGCAGCTCGAGCTGCGTGCCCACGTGCGCGGCCGGAGACCGTCCTCGGCACGCGACCATGCGCGCGCGCTGCTCGACGCTGTCGGCCTCGCCGGTCTCGAGCACCGACGCCCGGCCCAGCTGTCCGGTGGCCAGCGTCAACGGGTTGCTGTCGCCCGCGCTCTCGTCGGCCGACCCGACGTGCTCCTCGTCGACGAGCCCACGTCGGCCCTCGACCACGAGCGCGGCACCCAGGTCATCGCGCTGATCACCTCGTTGGCGGCACAGGAGGGCGCGGCCACGCTGATCGTCTCGCACGATGCGTCGACCCTCGCCTCGGTCGACACCCAGGCCGTGCTTCGCGACGGGCGACTGGCCACCGCCGACGCCCTACGGTAGGCGGGTGGGCGTCGTCGTCGGCATCGTCGCGTTCGTCAGCGAGCTCGCCCTGCTGGTCGCGACAGCGGTCCTCGGCTGGTCCATCGGGCAGGGCATCGACAGCACCGCCGTCGGCCTGGTCGCCGCGATCGTCCTCCCGCTCGCGACGGCGACCGCCTGGGGCCTGTGGCTGGCTCCCCGCGCCCGGAACCGGCTCCCCGACATGCCGCGGCTGCTGTCGAAATGCGTCCTGTTCGCGGTGGTGGGGCTCCTGGTCGCCGCGACCGCCTCCCCGGTGTGGGGGTTGATCCTCGTCGTCTGCGGCGTCGGATCGGCGCTGGCCGGGCAGCGTTTCCGGTTCCCGGGGGCCGACGCCGTGCCCGAGACCGAGACCGACTGACGCTGCCCGGAGCAGAACCGCCCACAGCCGCACGGGCAGAAGCGACGACGACCGACCGTCACAGTGGTCGCATGACCGACACCTCTCCCACCCCGCGCTTCTCCGAGCGCGTCCGCCGACACCTCTACGACAGTCGCGTGCTGGTCCTGGACGGGCCCCTCGACGACGACAACGGGACGCTCCTCACGACCTCGATCCTCACGTTGGCGATGGACGACCCCACGGCCGACATCGCCCTGTGGATCCACTCCCCCGGCGGGTCGGTCCCGTCGATGCTCGCGATCCGCGACGTCATGAACCTGGTGCCGTGCGACGTGTCCACGCTCGCCCTGGGCATCGCGTACAGCGCCGGTCAGTTCCTCCTGTCGTCGGGCACGCCCGGGAAGCGTCGCGCCCTCCCGCACGCGCGCGTGCTCATGCACCAGGGATCAGCCGGGATCGGTGGTGCCGCCGTCGATATCGAGCTGCAGGCCGGCGACCTCCGGCACACGCGAGACACCGTCCTGGGTCTCATCGCTGCCGACACCGGCCAACCCGTCGAGCGGGTGTTCGAGGACTCGCTCCACGACCGCTGGTACAGCGCCGAGCAGGCCCTGGACTACGGATTCGTCGACGCGATCGTCGGCTCCTTCGAGGAGATCCTGCCCCAGCGCCGAGCGACGGGCTTCCTGGCGGGGGCGGGCGCATGAGCACCTACACGATTCCCAATGTCATCGCCCAGCACCCACGGGGCGAGCGCGTGCTCGACGTGTACTCGCACCTGCTCACCGAGCGGATCGTGTACCTGGGCACCGGCGTCGACGCCGGCGTCGCGAACGCGCTGATAGCCCAGCTGCTTCATCTCGAGGGCGACGACCCCGAACGCGAGATCCAGCTCTACGTCAACTGCGACGGCGGGGACCCGAGCGCGGGCCTGGCGATCTACGACACCATGCGCTACGTCCGGCCGCCGATCGCGACGATCTGCGTGGGTCAGGCCGTCGCCGTCGGCGCCGTCCTGCTCGCGGCCGGGGCTCCCGGCCGGCGCGCGATCCTGCCGCACGCGCGGGTGGTGCTCCACCAGCCGGCGGCCCAGGGACGCGGCGCCATCCCCGACCTGATCGTGCAGGCCGACGAAGTCGTGCGCGTGCGCGCCCAGCTCGAACGCGTGCTGTCGGACCACACCGGC
>JAFIHP010000393.1 GCA_017849335.1 Actinomycetales bacterium
CGCCGACGACGGCGAGGAGCGTCGTGCCGTGCACACCGGTGAGCAGGTCCAGGCCGTGATGCGCCGCGGCGCGACGGAGCACGTCGAGTGCGTCGCGTACCTCGCCGAGCGGCGCCGGCCCGGCCAGGACGAACACCGTGCCGCGACCCACCCACCCGAGAGCGCCGACGCGGCCCACGAGATCCTCGTCGACCTCGTCGCGCAGCAGGGCGTCGACGACCAGGGCCTCGAGCCGGGCGTCCCAGGCGCCGCGAGCCTCGGCCGCCCGGGCGTAGACCTCGGCAGCGGAGAACGCGACCTCGCGCGAGTACTTCAGTGCGGCCAGCCGCAGCGCCGGCTGGTCGGCGTCGACCGCGAGCCGCTCGATCGCCGACTCCACGACGTCGACCGTCGTCCGGACCAGGTCGACGGTCTGCTCCAGCGAGATGCTGCGCGCCAGCTCGCGCGGCGCGGCGCCGAACACCTCCGCCGTGAGCGCGGGAGCCTGCCCGGAGGACCCGTACCACTCGATGAACGCCGCGATGCCCGTCTGCGCGATCAACGACACCCAGGACCGCTCCTGCGGGCCCAGGTCGCGGTACCACGGGAAGGTGGTCTCCATCCGACGCGTCGCCTCGGTCGCGAGGTCGCCACTGGCACGGGTGAGCTCGGCGATCCCGGGCCGGGTCGCGGAATCGCGGCCCGCGTCGGAGGCGGGCACGTGGCTAGACGGCAGTGCCGACGAGGCGGCCGACCGCGTACGTGACCAGCGCGGCGCCGGCGCCCCAGGCGAGCTGGCGCACGGCGGAGAACACCACGCCCCGACCGGACAGTCGGCCCACGAGCCCGCCGACCACGAGGAGAGCGACCACCGCCGCGATCACCGCGATGGCGAACGGCGCCATGGTGGACGCGTCCGGGGCGCGGAAGAACAGGTAGGGGACGACAGGGACCGAGGCTCCGACCGCGAACGCCACGAAGCTGGACGTCGCCGCGCCGACCGGCGAGCCGAGGGCGTCCGGGTCGAGTCCCAGCTCCTCGCGCGCCAGGGTGTCCAGTGCCGAGTCGGGATTGGCCATGAGCTGGGCCGCGGTCGCCTGTGCCGCCGCGCGGTCGAGCCCCTTCGCCCGGTAGATCAGCTCGAGCTCACGCTGCTCCTCCTCGGGCTTCTCCCGAAGCTCAGCGGCCTCCAGCTCGATCTCCCGCCGGAAGAGGTCGCGCTGGCTCGCCATGCTCACGTACTCGCCGGCCGCCATGCTGAACGCTCCGGCCAGCAAGCCGGCCAGGCCGGCGAACAGGACGGTCGAGTTCGCCGGGGCGGCACCGGCGAAACCCATGACCAGCGCGGTGTTCGAGACCAGTCCGTCGCTGACGCCGAACACCGCCGCCCTCGCCGTCCCGGACCTGTCGACGCGGTGCCACGGCTCGGCCCCGGGGGGCGTGGGCCGGCGGACGACCGGCGTCCGGGCCTCGGGGTCGGAGAGCGCCGACCGCATCTGGGCGAACACCTCCAGGTGCTCGCGCTCGTCGTCGGACATCGAGGCCGGCGCCTCCGGTTCGGCGTCGTAGACGCCGGCGTCCGCGCTCTCGGCCTGCTCGAGGTCGCGCAGCACGTCGACGAAACCGGCTCCGCGCGCGCGTGCTACCAGCGCCGCATTGGTCGGGTCGAGCTGCGTCGGGGCCGGGGGGACCGGGACGCCGTTGGCCGTCAGCTTGTCGATCCAGTGCGCCGCGTGCTCGTCCTCGATGTCGGCGAGCTCCAGGAGCGCTTCGCGCCGCTCACCGTCGACCGTGTCCGCGAGCGCTCGGTACAGGAGCGAGGCGTTCCGCTCTGCTTCGAGGTAGGACAGGAACCGCCGGGGATCCGCGGCCATCGGTCAGCCGCTTCCCTCGGTGTTGCCGGCGTCGGCCGCAGACGGGTCGTCGAGGCGGTACCGGTCGATCGCCTCGCGCAGTCGCGAGGCGTCGAACTGTCCCGCAGCGGCGAGCCGCGCGAGCGTCTGGACCGTGATCGACTCCGCGTCGACGAGGAAGTGCCGACGAAGCGCGCCGCGCGTGTCGGACATGCCCCAGCCGTCGGTTCCGAGGGAGACGAAGTCGCCAGGGACCCACTCGCGGATCTGGTCCTGCACGGCGCGCAGGTAGTCCGAGACAGCGACGACGGGACCGGGCATCGGCGCGAGTCGCTCGGTCACGTAGGCCGTGCGCTGCTCACCATCCGGGTTGAGCAGGTTGTGCCGGTCGGCGGCCAGGCCGTCTCGGCGCAGCTCGTTCCAGGAGGTCACCGACCACACGTCGGCAGCCACGCCCCACTCGTCCCGGAGCAGCTCCTGCGCCCGAAGCGCCCAGTTGACGCCGACACCGCTGGCCAGCAGCTGCGCGCGCGGCGCGTCGCCGAGATCCGGTGCCGTGGCGACGAGGTGCATGCCGCGCAGGATGCCGTCGACGTCGACGCCCTCCGGCTCGGCCGGCTGCGGGTACGGCTCGTTGTACAGCGTCAGGTAGTAGAAGACGTTCTCCGGCGCCTCGCCGTACATCCGGCGCAAGCCGTCCTTGACGATGTGGCCGATCTCGTAGCCGAACGCCGGGTCGTACGCGACGACCGCCGGGTTGGTGGCGGCGAGGAGGTGCGAGTGACCGTCCTCGTGCTGGAGCCCCTCGCCGTTCAGCGTCGTCCGGCCCGCCGTCGCACCGAGCACGAACCCGCGCGCCATCTGGTCCATGGCGGCCCAGAACGCGTCGCCGGTCCGCTGGAAACCGAACATCGAGTAGAAGATGTAGATCGGGATCATCGGCTCGCCGTGCGTGGAGTACGACGTGCCGACGGCCGTGAACGAGGCGACCGAACCCGCCTCGTTGATCCCCTCGTGGAGGATCTGGCCCGCCTGCGACTCCTTGTAGCTGAGCATGAGATCGCGGTCGACCGACAGGTACTGCTGGCCGTGCGGGGAGTAGATCTTCGCCGTCGGGAACAAGGAGTCCATCCCGAAGGTGCGGGCCTCGTCAGGGATGATCGGGACGAACCGCGCCCCGATCTCCGGGTCCTTCATGAGGTCCTTGAGCAGCCGGACGAACGCCATCGTCGTGGCGACCGCCTGCTTGCCGGACCCACGCGTGACCGCAGAGTAGGCCTCGTCGCCGGGGAGCTTGAGCGCCGGGGCCGAGGACCGGCGGGTCGGGTACGAGCCGCCGAGCTCGCGACGCAGGTGCATCATGTACTCGATCGCCTCGTCCTGTGGGCCCGGGTGGTAGTACGGCGGCAGGTACGGGTTCTCCTCGAGCTGGGCGTCCGTGATGGGGATGTGGATCGTGTCGCGGAACGCCTTGAGGTCGTCCAGCGTGAGCTTCTTCACCTGGTGCGTGGAGTTGCGGCCCTCGAAGTGGGAGCCGAGCGTCCAGCCCTTGATGGTCTTCGCCAGGACGACGGTCGGCTGGCCCTTCGTGCTGGTCGCGGCCTCGTAGGCGGCGTACATCTTGCGGTAGTCGTGACCGCCGCGCTGCAGCCCCCAGATCTCCTCGTCGGTCCAGGCCTCGACGAGCCGCGCCGTCTGCGGGTCACGGCCGAAGAAGTGCTCGCGGACGAACGCGCCGTCCTCGCTCTTGTACGTCTGGTAGTCGCCGTCCGGGGTGTTGTTCATCAGGTTGACGAGTGCGCCGTCGCGGTCGCGAGCCAGCAGCTCGTCCCACTTGCGACCCCAGACGACCTTGATGACGTTCCAGCCGGCGCCGCGGAACAGGCTCTCCAGCTCCTGGATGATCTTCCCGTTGCCGCGGACCGGGCCGTCCAGCCGCTGCAGGTTGCAGTTGACGACGAACGTCAGGTTGTCGAGCTCCTCCCGTGCGGCCAGGGCGAGCGCGCCCACCGCCTCGACCTCGTCGGTCTCGCCGTCGCCGAGGAACGCCCACACGTGCTGGTCGGAGGTGTCCTTGATGCCGCGGTGGTGCAGGTACTTGTTGAACCGCGCCTGGTAGATGGCGTTGAGAGGTCCCAGGCCCATCGACACGGTGGGGAACTGCCAGAACCACGGCATCAGGCGCGGGTGCGGGTAGGACGGGAGGCCCCCGCCCGCGTGCGAGACCTCCTGGCGGAAGCCGTCCAGCTGGTGCTCGGTCAGCCGGCCCTCGACGAAGGCGCGGGCGTACATGCCCGGCGAGGCGTGCCCCTGGAAGTAGACCTGGTCGCCGCCGCCGGGGTGGTCCGGGCCGCGGAAGAAGTGGTTGAACCCGACCTCGTAGAGCGTCGCGGACGACGCGTAGCTCGAGATGTGACCGCCGACCGAGATGCCCGGACGCTGTGCGCGGTGGACCATGATCGCGGCGTTCCACCGGATGATCTGCCGGATCCGCTTCTCCAGCCGCTCGTTGCCGGGGAAGGTCGGCTCGCGCTCGGGCGGGATCGTGTTGATGTAGTCCGTGCTGCGCAGGCTCGGTACTCCGACGTTGCGCTCAGCGGCCCGGCGAAGGAGGGACAGCATCAGGTAGCGCGCGCGGTACGCGCCCTCGTTCGCCAGCACCTGGTCGAACGACTCGACCCATTCCGCGGTCTCGTCTGGGTTGACGTCGACGTACTGGGTTGGCAGTCCGCCGGCGAGGAGTGGGTTCCGGTCGGGTCCGATCGTCACGGCATGTCCTTCGATGCGGCCGTGCGGGCGGGATCACCGTCGTCACGGCGGGGCTGGTCTCGTGGTGTGCCCATCCTTGCCCATGCCTAGGAGGTTGTCGTCCATCGCCCCCGAATCGGCCCCGGTGCTTGCGCTGGGGCCCTCGGTCCGGTGGACTACCGCCCACGGGTCGAACGTCGACCCGTCGGGGCAGCCGCCCCGCGTACGAGACGAGGAGTCGTCGTGACCGCCCCAGGCCAGGACGAGGCCCACGCACGGGCCGCCCGGCTCGGGCTCACGCCCGGCATGACCGTGCAGGAGCTGGGCTACGACGAGGACGTCGATGCGCTGCTTCGAGACGGGATCGAGGAGATCGTCGGCAGCGAGATGGTCGACGAGGACCACGAGGACGTCGTCGATGTCGTCCTCATGTGGTGGCGCGAGGACGACGGCGACCTTGCCGACGGACTCCTCGACGCGATCGGGCCGCTGACCGACCAGGGCGTCGTCTGGCTGATGACGCCGAAGCCGGGTCGGCCCGGGCACATCGACGCCGAGGACATCGCTGACGCCGCACCCACTGCCGGCCTGCAGCAGACGAGCACTATCAGCGCGGGTGCGCAGTGGCAGGGGACTCGGCTCGTGGCTCCCCGAGCCAAGCGGTAGCGTCCGGGGACCAGCCCCGTACGAAGGAGTCCCATGGCAGTCGAGATCGGCCAGCCCGCCCCCGAGTTCACTCTCCCCAGCCAGTACGGCGAGCAGGTCTCGCTGTCCGACTACCGCGGCAGCAAGAACGTGCTCGTGATGTTCTACCCGTTCGCCTTCACCGGCGTGTGCACCGGCGAGCTGTGCACCATCCGCGACCGTTACACCGACTTCGTCAACGACGACACCGTGGTGCTGAGCATCTCGTGTGACAGCACCCACACGCTGAAGGTGTTCGCTGCGCAGGAGGGCCTGACCCACCCGATGCTGAGCGACTTCTGGCCGCACGGCGAGGTGTCCCGCGCGTACGGCGTGTTCTTGGAGGACAAGGGGTTCTCGACGCGCGGCAGCTTCGTCATCGACAAGGAGGGCATCGTCCGCTGGGCCGTCGTCAACGGTCCGGGCGAGGCCCGCAGTGCTGACGACTACGCGGCGGCGCTCGCGGCGCTCTAGCGAGCTCCGGGCAGCGTTCTTCGAAGGCCGGTGCGTCCTGTGTGGACGCGCCGGCCTTCGGTCGTCACGAGGAGGGAATGCCGGTGGCGGCGCGGTCGAACAGGGACTTCGTGCTGGCGCCGAACAGCGTCACGGCCACGACGATGACGACCGCGATGCCCGCGATGATGATGGCGTACTCGGCGGACGTCGCGCCCCGGTCCCGACGGTCATGTCCTCGTGCCCATGGGCGGGCGTCGCCTGTCATCGACGCGACCCAGAGATGGGCGGCCGCGATCATGCGGTTCATGGGACCTCCCGACCTGCGCGAGCCCGGTTCGTCGTGGTCCGACTCAGGGCAGATGCTGCCAGCCTCGGCGCGTGCCGCGCTCACGATCTGCTCTCGCATTCCTCACGATTCGGTCACGACCGCTCGGTCTGCACTGCTTCGCGTCCAGCTTGCCGACTCGGGATCTAGACGTTCCTCGATGACTCGACACACGAGCTCGCCGGACAGAGCGCCCAGATGGTCCCGCTGCCGGACCTCCTGGGCCGCTGAGCCTGTGTCCGCTACCGTGCGGACATGACGACCACCGGCCCCGCACCCGCGCCCTGGCAGACCCCACGATCGAGCCGCTGACGAGCACCGAGGCGACCGCGGACGTGACGGCTCCCGTCCGCAACGGCTTCCAGAGCTCCGTGCCGTTCTAGTCCGACCTGAGGTTTGACCCAGCCCGCGGGTGGGTACGCGTTCGACCGCGTCCATCCCCCGTGACGCGCGGCGCCCCCTCCGGCCACATGGTCGGAGGGGGCGCTGCGCGCGGGGGCGTGCTAGGGCGCGTTCACGCAGCCGTACACGTCCTCGCTCCAGTTGTTGGTGCCGGAGACGCCGAACGCCTCCTGGCACAGGGCGACGGCCTGCGACAGGCCGTTCGGCGCGTACACGTTGTCGTAGAGCGTGTAGCTGAACGGAGCACCGGAACAGGGAGCCGATGCCCATGCATCGGCGAACGCCGGGAGGCTCCACCCTCCGTTGAAGTTGATCCACGCGGTCGGGTACGGGTATGTCTGCAGCAGCACGCAGCCCGCTGACGGGTACCCGCCGCCGTCACCGCTCGCTTCGTAGGCCCAGGTGATGGACCGGGTGCAGACGGGGCCGCCCTTTCCGTCGTTGGCCCATTCCTCCCACGAACCGGTCCATTCGGTCCAGCCCGCCGTGGCGTCGTCAGAACTGGTGGTCGGGCACGGGGCGTCGGCCGAGGGGCGGCCGACGGCCTGGTACCAGATGATCGGGGTGTCCGCCGATGCGGACGGCGCGACAAGCACCGTACCTCCCGCGGCGAGAACGGCCGCCGCCGCGGCGGCCAAGACATGACGTAGCCTCATAGATTCCTCCCGTTTTGACCTCGGTGGGTTTCTCCTGTAGTGATGTCGGTGGGCGAAACCTACTGACTCCTGGTCAATCGCGGAAGGCTCTCGCCCGAGAGGATTGCGTCACCCGTTTCGGTTGGACGAGCGCTTCGTCGCGTCACTCGCGGACAGTGATCTCGTCCACCAGGTCCGCGGCGATCGCGTACTCCCATGGCGCCGAGCGTTCGCCCGGCCGAGCCACTGCCCTCCGGACCGCGCCGAGCCACCCGTCGACGCGAGTCGGGCACGCGATCGTCCACTCGGCGCGCCGTTCCACCACGGTCAAGCGCGCGACGCCGTCGCTGTGGGGGAGGTGCTCGGACCGTCGGTACTCGACGAGCACGGCCCGTGCATCGGGGAACACGACGGTGGACGAACTGGTACGGACGGTGACGGTGGGCATGGTCGGGGCTCCCGTGGTGCTGTGGCCTCGACCAACGGGGTCGCCGCGACTCCGCCGGAATGAGTGTACACACGTTCGATCACGGGAGCGCGGTCGAACGTCGGTCGGGACTGGAGGTGTGGCGCAGCACGGTCGAACCATGTTGCGCGGGAACGACTTTCGAGTGGGCCCAGACGGGCTCGAACCGCCGACTTCCTCCTTGTAAGGGAGGCGCTCTAGCCAACTGAGCTATGGGCCCCGTGCGCAGGGAGGCTACCGGCTCGGAACGCTCGTCTGTGCACCCGGGACGGTGATCTCCACGCGTAGGCCACCGGACGGGCTGTCCCCGAGGGTCAGCGTGCCGCCGGTCGACGAGACGACGGCCGCGACGATGCTCATCCCGAGACCGAACCCAGCGACCGACCCGGCCGGGCGGGCGAACCGCTCGACGACCCGATTCCGGTCAGCGCTGGGTATCCCAGGGCCGGCGTCGTCCACGACCAGCCGGACCTGTCCACCGTCCACGGACAGGCGGACGTCGACCGGCGACCCGGCCGGGGTGTGCCGCTCGACGTTCTGGGCCAGGTTCGCGACGACCTGCAGCCACGCGTCGGAGTCCGCGCGGACCTGCGCGGGGACTGTCGCGATCGTGAGCGGGCGACCGCCGAGGGCATCCAGGTCGGTGAAGCCGTCGCGGACGATCGGCTCGAGGTCGATCACGTCGCGCGCGTCCGCAGACGCCGACACGGATGCGCGTGCCTCGACCCGCTCGAGGGCCAGCAGTTGGGTGACCAGACGCTCCAGGCGGCCGGACTCCGCCAGGATCCGGGCCAGGGCCCGCGTCTCCACCTCGCTGCGCGGCACGTCGGCCGCCGCGAGGACCTCGGCGTACCCGCGGATGACGGTGAGCGGAGTGCGAATCTCGTGCGACGCATCGGAGACGAACCGGCGAAGCTGCTCCTGGGCGTCCGCGACCTGGGTGATCGAGGTCGACAGCGAGTCGATCATCGCGTTGACGGCCGAGGCGAGGTCGCCCAGCTCGGTGCCCGCGGGAGCGGGAGCGACCCGTTGGGTGAGGTCGCCCGCGGCGACGGCGCCGGTCACCTCGACCATGTCCGCCATCGGGCGGAACGCGCGGCGTACGAACAGCCACGCGGCGACGGCGCCGAGCAGGGCCACCAGGGCGGCGCTGGAGACGATGCCCCGTGTCAGGCGTGCCCGCTCGGCCTCGAGCGCAGTGAGGGGAGTCGCGGCGACGATGAGCGCTCCGTTCGGGCGCGCCTGACGGGCGAAGACCCGCTGGTCAGGCTCCCCGGGCACGGTGATCGGCCCGACGGAGGCGGCGGCGAGGTCGGTGGCGCTCAGGGTCGGGAAGGGCACCTGCTCGGCGGTCGTCCCGGCGTGCCGGAGCACCGTGAGGACGCCGTTCCGTGCGGCGACCCGGCCGATCCCGATCGCCACCTCCTCGTCATCGGCGGCCGATGTGGAGCGCGTCGCCAACGCCCGGACGCGGGTGTCGGTCAGCGCCGCCGACAGCGACCGATCCACGGTCGAGAGCTGGATCCGTGCGGCGACGAGGTAGATCCCCACCCCGACCAGAAGCACGGAGATCGCGATCAGGGCCGCGGTCAGCAGCGTGATGCGCCACCGCAGGCTCACGACGGCACGTCCGGCGGCTGGAGGACGTACCCCACGCCGCGGACGGTCCGGACGGCGACGGCGCCAGCGAGCTTGCGTCGCAGGTACGACACGTAGGTCTCGACGACCGTGGTCGGCGAGTCCGGTGGCAGCCCCCACACCTGCGCCAGCAGCTGCCCCCGGCCGACCACGCGGCCGGCATCGCGCATGAGGGCGGCCAGCAGACGGAACTCCGTCGGCGACAGGTCGACCGGATCGTGCCGCACGGTGACCACATGCGCCGCCTCGTCGAGCCGGACGTCGCCCACGCGCAGCGGGCCGACGTCCGGCGGCGATGTCCGACGGAGCACCGCGCGAACGCGGAGAGCGAGCTCCTCGATCCCGAATGGCTTGCGGATGAAGTCGTCGGCACCGAGCTCGAAGCCACGGCGCACGTCGTCACGGTCCTCCCGAGCCGTGACGATGATGACGGGGGTCGCATCGCCCGCCTCCCGCATGCGCGACAGGACTTCGAAGCCGTCGACGTTCGGCATGTTCACGTCGAGAACGACGAGGTCGATCGCGTGCTCGCGGAGCAGTCGCAGGGCCTCCATCCCGTGGTGAGCGCGCATGGTGCTGTAGCCCGCGAGGCTGAGGGCATCGCACACGAGGTCGCTGATCGCGTCCTCGTCGTCGACGGCCAGGATCGTCGCGGGCACTCGGTACCTCCTCCGGCGCGCCGCCGTCTCGGCGGAGCGCCGTCCCATTCTCCGACGACCGAACCCGGTCAGCCGGAGTGCGCGGCCCGGCGCGCCGTCAGCGCGGCGTCCAGCGCAGCGGACTGCGAGGACGTCAGCGTTCCGGCGGACACCAGGTCGGCCATCGCGGCGTCGATGACCGACGCCCGATCGATCACCTCGCGACCGCGAAGAGCGGCGCGAACGGCGGCGGCCTGGGGGTGCGTGATGGCCCGACGAGCGATCAGCTGGCGCAGTCCGACCCGTCCGTTGGCCTGGACGATCGCGTCGAGGTCCGCCTGGGTGATCGTCCCGGCCGTGACGAGCGGAGTCAGCACGGCCGTCCGCTTCGCGTCGCGCGCCGCCTCAGCCTCCTTGGCGATGGCGACCCGGGCTGCGACGAGCTGCTGCGGGGTGATGGTCCCGTCGGCGATGAGCTGGGCGACGGGTCCGACGGGCTTCGTGTCGGCGGACGTGGCTGCGACGGCCCCCGGGGCGGAGACGAGCATCGTCGCGGCGAGGACGGGAGCGGCGATGAGTGCGGCGGTGCGGTTCTTCACGGTCGTGCTCCTCTCGGATCCGGCCCGGTGGCCGGCTGCGTCGAGTCTGCGGACGATGGGTGTGCGCTCCGCGCGAGATCCCTGTGGGTGTCATGTGAGGTCTCACAGGTTCGTGCTGCGTAGCCTGTCGGCGTGGCTGGTGGCGTGTCTCTCACCCTTCGTGACGTCGTGTCCCTGCTCGACCAGCGGTACCCACCGCACCTGGCGGAGGACTGGGATGCCGTCGGGCTCACCTGCGGCGACCCGGACGCCTCCGTCCGGCGCGTCCTGTTCGCCGTCGATCCTGTGCCCGCGGTCGTCGACGAGGCCATGGTCGAGCAGGCCGACCTCGTCGTGACGCACCACCCGCTGTTCCTGCGGGGCGTTCACTCCGTCGCCGCGACCGACCACAAGGGCCGCATCGTCCACGAGCTGATCTCGCACGGGATCGCCCTCTACTCGGCTCACACGAACGCCGACAACGCGCGGCCCGGAGTCAGCGACGCCCTGGCGGATGCACTCGGTCTGGTGGACTGCCGGCCGCTCGACCCGCGCCCGGGGGAGCCGGCGACGGGCACCGGACGGGTAGGCAAGCTCGTCCGGCCGATGACGTTGGCGGCGTTCGGCGCCGAGGTGGCGGGTGCCCTGCCGGCCACGGCGCACGGGATCCGGGTCGCAGGCGACGGTGAGCGGGTCGTTCGAACCGTCGCGGTCTGCGGCGGGGCAGGCGACTCCCTGCTCGACGCCGCGGCGGCGGCTGCCGACGTGTACGTCACGTCGGACCTTCGCCATCATCGTGTTCAGGACCACGTGCTCGGCGGAGGATGCGCTCTGGTCGACGTCGCGCACTTCGCCGGCGAGTGGCCGTGGTTGCCGGTCGCCGCTGCGGCGCTGGCGGCTGACGCCGCGCAGCTCGGCAGTAGGTTGGAGGTCCGCGTGTCCACGATCGTCACCGATCCGTGGACCAGTCATCGAGGGAGCCAGCCCTGAAAGCCGATGCCTTCACGCAGCTGCGGCTGCTGGACCTGCAGGAGCAGGACACCCGTCTGGGTCAGCTCTCTCACCGCCGGTCCCACCTGCCCGACGCGGCCCGGCTCGCCGACCTGAACGTGCAGCTGTCACGCGTGGACGACGAGGTCGTTGCGGCCCAGACGATCGCGTCGGACCTCGAGCGCGAACAGGACCGGGCCGAGCGTGACGTCGCAACCGTCGTCGAGCGCATGCAGCGCGACCAGCAGCTGCTGGACTCCGGCACGATCGCCGACCCGCGACAGCTCCAGTCGCTGCAGGCCGAGCTCGAGTCGCTGGTGCGTCGTCGTTCGGACCTCGAGGACGTCGAGCTGGAGATCATGGAGCGGGTCGACGGAGCCTCCGCCGCCGTCGCCGTGCTGACCCAGCAGCGGACGGATCTCGCCGTCGAGCGCGACGAGGTCGCCGCGGCGGTCGCCGCCCAGCAGTCCGAGATCGATGCCGAGCGCGCCGAGGTGGAGCAGGTCCGCGCGCAGATCGCAGCGGAGCTGCCCGCCGACCTGCTGGCGCTGTACGACAAGATTCGCGCCGACCACGGGGGAGTCGGCGCCGCGCCCCTGCATCGCGGGTCGTGCCAGGGATGCCACCTGGCGTTGCCGCCCAACGAGATCGAGGAGATCCGCGCCGCTGCGGTCGACGCCGTCCTGCGGTGCGAGGAGTGCCGACGCATCCTTGTCCGCACGCCCGAGTCGGGCCTGTAGGCGGTGGTCCGTTCGCTGGTCGTCGAGGCCGACGGCGGGGCGCGGGGCAACCCGGGTCCGGCTGCCTACGGCGCCGTCGTCCGCGACGCAGGAACGGGCGAGGTCCTGGCAGAACTGGCCGAGTACCTGGGGGAGACGACCAACAACGTCGCGGAGTACCGCGGGGCGATCGCCGGCGTCGAGCATGCGCGCGAGCTCGACCCGGGCGCTGTCGTGGAGGTGCGACTGGACTCCAAGCTCGTCGTCGAGCAGATGAGCGGGCGCTGGAAGATCAAGAACGAGGCGATGCGCGCACTGGCGCTCCGGCTGCGCGACGTGCTCCCGCCCTCGCAGGTGTCGTACACGTGGGTGCCGCGGGAGCGGAACAAGGCCGCCGACCGGTTGGTCAACGAGATGCTCGATGCGGCGCTCCGCGGGCGCGCCGAGCCCATCCGGCGGCTGGGCGGCGATCAGCTCGCCCCCGTGCCGACGCAGGACGTCGTCGGAAGCATCGACCGCGGTGCCGAGCTCGCGCCGGCACCGCGCGTCATGGTCGGCTGGGCGGACGTAGCCACGCCCACCGTCACCGTGCTCGCCCGGCACGGGGCGACGGCGCTCAGCCTGGAGAAGCGGTTCAGCGGCCGCGGCGGGTTCGACGCGCCGCTCGCCGACATCGGCGAGCGGCAGGCCGCGGCCCTGGCCCGCGAGATCGCCGCACGTGAGCCGGTCGAACGGATCGTGGCCTCGCCCCTGCTGCGCACCCGTCAGACGGCGCATCGCGTCGCCGAGACTCTGGGGCTGCCTGTCGAGACCGACGAGGGCCTGGCCGAGTGCGACTTCGGCGTCTGGGACGGTCTCACCTTCGGCGAGGTGCGAGATAGGTGGCCCGACGAGCTCGCCGCCTGGCTCGGGTCGGACGACGTGGCGCCTCCCGGCGGGGAGTCCTTCGCCACCTGCCGCGACCGCGTCCTGGAGGCGCGGGCCCGTGTCGTCGACCGCAGCCCCGGCGCGCGCGTGCTGGTGGTCGCGCACGTGACGCCCATCAAGATCCTGGTCGCGGATGCCGTGGGCGCCCCCCTGGGCAGCCTGTACCGGATGGAGCTGTCCCCGTGCTCGATCAGCACGCTGGCCTGGTTCCCGGACGGCAATGCCTCGATGTTCTCGTTCGCGGAGTCCGGCCATCTGCGCGACGTCTCGGCCCGTGCCGGCACCTGAGAACCCGGGTCGGGGCGCTACAGCGAGGTCGCGACGAGGTCGAGACGGTCCGGCCCGTTCCGTTGCTCGTGCAGCTCGCAGGTCAGGCCGATGCCTGCGGACACTGCGGCGAGATCGTCGATCGTGCGCACGGACCGTCGGCTTCGTGCCACCGCCCGGACGAGTCGTCCCTTGGTTGCCTTATTGTGGTGGCTGACGACAGTTCGACGGCCGTCCCGCTCGAGGAGGACCCGGCCGACGACCGCGTCGATTCCGCGGGGCACGGGTGCGAGCGACTGGTAGGCCGACGATCGCAGGTCGACGACCGGACCGTCGGCCGCCTCCAGCAGCGCTCCGACCGGACCGCGCCAGAGGGCGGCATCGATCCCCGGAAGGCGGGTCCCGGCCGACAGCCGGTAGGCCGGGATCAGGTCCGACGGGCGCAGGAGGCCCCACAAGGCGGAGCCGATCGCGACCTGCGCGTCGAGCCGTTCCCGTTCGCGCGACGTGAGGGTGTCCGGCCCGAGCGCCTCGTACAGCACACCCGTGTAGATCTCGATCGCCGCCGCGACCGGCGCCGTCCTCAGCAGCCTGTTCTGGCGCACCTCGTCCTGCTGGGTCGGCCCGAGGCCGAGAATGGTCCGGGCCGACGCCTCGTCGCGGCACACGGACTCCAGTGCGCGGAGCGTTGCGCATCGGGCCGCCGGCAGGGGCGGGAAGGACAGGCGCGTGCGGTGCAGGCGCTCGCCGACGGCGGGGGAGGGCGGGCCGGGGC
>JAFIHP010000394.1 GCA_017849335.1 Actinomycetales bacterium
TCCACCAGCGCGTGGTGGTCGAGCTGGATGCCGAGCTCCTCGTGGATCTCGCGTACCGCTGCCTTCGCGGCCGTCTCACCGGACTCGATCTTCCCGCCGGGGAGCATGAACTTCGACGTGCCCGTCTTGCGCACGACGAGGATGCGGCCCTCGCCGTCACGCACGACGACCGCCGCGACATGGAACGTGGGCGTCACGCTCCCGAGCCTAGGAGACTCGCGGGGCGCCTCGGACCGACGGTCCGACGCCGTCGGTTTCATGCGTGCCGGCAGGACCCGCGACAGTGAAACCGCTGTGAAACCGCCGGCACCCAGTCTCCTCGCATGACAACACTCAGCCCCCCGCCCGTACCCGGGTCGACGTCGCCGTCCGCGCCGAGGGCCTGGTCAAGCGGTTCGGCGACAACGTCGCCGTCGACCACGTCGACCTGGAGATCGAGCGCGGCATCGTCTACGGCGTGCTCGGCCCGAACGGAGCCGGCAAGACCACCACCCTCTCCATGCTCGCCACCCTCCTGACCATCGACGAGGGGCGCGCGGAGATCTTCGGCGTCGACGTCCAGCGCGAGCCGCACATGATCCGCCAACTCGTCGGGGTCACCGGCCAGTACGCCTCGGTCGACGAAGGCCTCACCGGCAGCGAGAACCTGTGGCTGTTCGCGCGCCTGCAAGGGCTCAGCGCGTCGGCGGCGCGAGCCCGGGCCGCCGACCTCCTCGAGCGCTTCGGCCTCACCGATGCGGCGAACCGCCGGGCCAAGCAGTACTCCGGCGGCATGCGGCGACGACTGGACCTCGCGGCGAGCCTCATCATGTCGCCGCCCCTCATCTTCCTCGACGAGCCGACGACGGGGTTGGACCCGCGCACCCGCGGGCAGATGTGGGACACGATCCGCGACCTCGTCGCCGGAGGCTGCACCGTGCTGCTCACGACGCAGTACCTGGACGAGGCCGATCAGCTCGCCGACCGGATCGCGGTGATCGACCGCGGCCGCAAGGTCGCCGAGGGGACCAGCGACGACCTCAAGGCATCGGTCGGCGCCTCGTCGCTCCAGATCCGGCTGAGCGACCCGGGCGACCTGGCGACGGCCGCGCAGATCGCGTCCCGGGTGACCGGGACCACGCCGGTGCCGAGCCCGGAGTCCGGACGGCTGACGGTCCCGCTCGCCCGCGCCGAGACGGCGGTCGACGCCCTCGTCGCCCTGCGCCAGTCCGGCATCGACGTCGCCGAGCTGAACATGGCCAAGCCCAGCCTGGACGAGGTCTTCCTGACCCTGACCGGCCACGACACGAGCGAGCAGGACCCCACCACGAGCGAGGACGGAGAGTCCCGATGACCGCCACCACTGTTGCCCCCGTCCCCGAGCTGGCGGCGCTGGACGACCCGGTGAC
The DNA here is from genome assembly GCA_017849335.1 of Actinomycetales bacterium. GTDB lineage: Bacteria > Actinomycetota > Actinomycetes > S36-B12 > S36-B12 > UBA10649. The sequence goes on from JAFIHP010000394.1 coordinate 1,389, forward strand.
CGCGATCCGTCGGCACCGCACCCTGGCCGACACGGTCAGCCAGACGCTGGTCATGGCCTGGCGCGCGCTGAAGAAGATGCGCCGCAACCCCGAGCAGTTCTCGGACGTGACGATCCAGCCGTTGCTGTTCACGGCCATGTTCGCCTACGTCTTCGGCGGTGCCGTGTCGGGGAACGTGGCGGCGTACCTGCCGACGATGATTCCCGGGATCCTCGCGATGACGGCGCTCACCGCCTCGATGGCGACGGGCGTCCAGTTGCGTGAGGACATGGACACCGGCGTCTTCAACCGGTTCGCGTCCTTGCCGATGTCGCGGGTGGCCCCGATCCTCGGCCCGATGACCGCGGATCTCCTGCGCTACGGGATCGCCGCGTGCCTGACGATGGCCACCGGCATCGCGATGGGCTACCGCCCCGGCGGTGGCGTCCTGGGTGTCGCGGCGGCGATCAGCCTGGTGATCATCACCGGCTGGTCCTTGTCGTGGATCTTCGCCTGGGTCGGGACGATCGCCCGCAGCGCCCAGGCGGTGCAGGGCATGTCGATCATGATCTTGTTCCCGCTGACGTTCCTGTCCAACGCGTTCGTCCCGGTGGACACGCTGCCCGGCTGGCTCGCCGCGTTCGTCAAGGTCAACCCGGTGTCGCACGTCGTCACCGCGGTCCGGGACCTCGCGAACGACGGGGTCGTCAGCGCCCAGGTGGTGCTGTCGCTCGTGTCGTGCGCGATCCTCGTGGCGATCTTCGCCCCCCTCGCCGTCCGCGGGGTCCGGCGACGCATGAGCTGACCACCGCCGAGGCGCCTGCAGTGGTCGCTAAAACCGTCGATATGCCCGGTTTAGCGACCATGGAAGGCGTCTCGGCGGTCCCGGAGCAGGTCCCGGATCTCCGCGAGGAGCTCCGGGGCCTCGCGGTCCCCGACCCGTCGCTCGGCCCGCTCGATCGCGCCCGGCCCGCGCTGCTCGACGAGGTCGGCACCGGCCTGCCAGTTCATCGACGGTGACGCCCGCACGTAGTTGAACCGCAGGGCCGCGCACAGGAGGAACGCCGCGTCGTCCGGCGCGAGCCGCCCGTGCACCAGCCCCGCGACGCCCAGCGCGAAGACGGCCGCCCCGATGAGCGGGAAGTCGATCCGAGCGGAATCGCGGTCGGTCGCCGAGGGGAACAGCGCCGCCAGCTCGTCGACGAGGTCGGCACCCTCCCCGTGACGGGCGTGGGCGACCGCGGCGTTCGCCAGGCCATACAAGGCGAAGAACGCGATCGTCACCCCGAACTCCGGCAGCGGGCGCGCCATCGCCGTCGCCATCTCCCGGTAGGTCCGCAGGCCCGTCTCGACATCGCCTCGCGCGAGGGCCACCTCCGCCCGCACCGCCAGCGTCACCGTCGTCCCGCCGGCGCTCCACACCCCGTCGACGCCGTCGGCGTTCGAGTCCGCCAGCTCTTCGGCGAGCGCCAGGTCTCCGCGGCGGATCGCGTCCAGCGCGACGAGGGATCGGGCGTCCATGGCGTCGTCGTCGGCGCCGATGAGCACCAGGTCCGGCAGCGCCGCGAGCGCATGCCGGGCAGCGACCGGGAGGTCCCCGCGCTGACCCGCGAGCTGGGCCAGCTGCATCTCCAGGTTCACCCGCATCCAGATGCCGTCCTCCGGCCGCCACAGCGCGAGCGCCTGCTCGACGAAGCCCGTCGCGACGAGCCCGTCGCCCCGGTTCTCGTGGAGGTGCGCCGCCCACTGCAGCGCCGTCAGGCGCTCCAACCGGACGGGGCTCTGGGTCATCGCGTCGAGCCGGGCCTCCGCGGCGACCGGATCCGTCGAGGTGGCCAGGGCGACCACCTCGACGGTGAACGCGATCCGCGGGTTGTGCCCTCCTCCGATCCGCGCGAGCATCGCCCGGGCGCCCGCGACACCGCGCCCGCCGACGTACGTGTCCGGCAGGATCAGGGCGATCGCGGTCATCCGGCTCGCATCCGCCAGCTCGTCGGGCGGCGTGTAGTCAGCGAGCAGGGCGTCGACCGGACGGCTGAGCGCCAGGGCGCGCCCGTGCTCCCCCCGGATCGTCCACAGCATCGTCAGCGCAGACGCGATCGCCACGACCGCATCCGTGTCACCGTCGGCGATGGCCCGACGCAGCACGTCGGACAGCGTGGTCTCCTCGGCCACGAGCCGCGCGAGCGTCTCGACCTGGCGCTCGGAGAACACGTCGTCGACCGCGTTCTGGACGTACGCGGTCGCCCACGCCCGCTGACGCAGGACGGCGTCGACGTCCTGGCCCGCGTCGACGAGATGCATCTGCCCGAACTCGCGGACGGTCTCCAGCATGCGGTAGCGGACCTGCCCGTGCTGCTCGGCCACCGTGAGCATCGACTGGTCGACGATGCCGGGGACGTCGTCGGCCGCGCTCGGGCCGAGCACTGCCTCCGCCGCGCCCAGGGTGAACCCGTCGCTGAAGACCGACAGCCTCCGCAGGGCATCCCGTTGCTGCTCGGTGAGCAGGCTCCAGGACCAGTCGATGACCGCGAGCAGCGTGCGATGACGGTCCGGAGCCGAGCGGTCGGTGCCGCGGAGGAGGTCGAA
>JAFIHP010000395.1 GCA_017849335.1 Actinomycetales bacterium
CCGCGGCGATCGCCGCCACGGCTCGGGCGCGCAGCTTGTCGTTGAGTGGTTCGACGCAGACCATCTGGCCCGCGACCGCGCGGCCCAGCCGGACCATCGAGATGGTCGAGATCGCGTTCAGCACCAGCTTCTGGGCGAGGCCAGCCGTGAGCCTCGTCGATCCACCGATCAGCTCGCCTGCCACCGGCACGCAGACGGTGGCGTCGGCGCGGAGGGCCAGCGGCGAGCCCTCGGCGTTGACGAGCACGACGACGCGCGCCCCGCGTTCTCGCGCGACGTCGACAGCGGCGACGGTGTACGGCGTGCGCCCCGACGCGGATACCGCGAGCACGACGTCCGCAGCCGTCAGTTCGGCGAGAACCGGGTCGTGCCGCGCACTGTCGGCATCGTCGTCGCCGAGGCTCATCACGGTCGGGTCCAGCACACTGCCGCCCGCGACTACCCAGGTGACCCGACCGCGCATCCCGAAGGTGACGATCGTCTCCGCCGCGTCGAGCGCCGCGAGCCAGCCGGACGTGCCCGCACCCACCTGCACCAGGCGTCCGCCGCAAGAGAGCGCGTCGACGACCAGATCGACGGCGCGCGTGACCTCGCCCGCGTTGGCCGCATCGAGGACGTCCTCATGCGCCGCGAGCACACGCGCGACGTCGTCGGCTGTCGATCCGGATCCGAGCGCGTGGGCGCCGTCGAGGAGGCGCTCGAGCCGCGCGTCGGACGTCTCCACAGCACCCCCATATTGGTCTAGACCTCTTGGCGGATCGCGGCTACGATGGTGGCCGCTCACCGAGTTCGAGGACACGATACGACGATGCTCCACACCTCCCGCCTCTTCGACGGCGAGCACATCCATCACGACTGCCGCGTCGCGTTCGCCGACGGCCGCATCGCCCGCGTCGAGGTGGGAGTGGTGCCGCAGCGCGGGGACGAGCTGCTGACCGACGGCGTGCTCGCACCGGGCTTCGTGGACCTGCAGATCAATGGCTACGCGGGCGTCGACTTCGCCCGCGCCGACGTCCCCGACTTCGCGCGCGTGCTCACGGCACTGGCGACTACCGGCACCACGAGCTGCCTTCCGACCCTGATCACGGCTCCGGTCGACGAGATCGTCACCCAGCTCGATCGCATCTCCGCGGCCTCTGGCGGCCCCGGAACCCGGATCCTGGGCGCGCACGTGGAAGGACCGTTCATCTCCCCCGGCCGGCGCGGTGCCCATCGGGCGGAGCTGATGTGCGACCCGACGCCGTACGACGTCACGCGCATCGGCGCGCACCCGGCCACGGCGCTCATGACTCTCGCGCCGGAGCTGCCCGGTGGGATGGACGCCGTCGCGCAGATCACCGATCTCGGCGTCGTCGCGAGCATCGGGCACACCGACGCGACCGGAGCGCAGGTGCACAAGGCAGCGGGCCGAGGTGCCCGCATGGTGACGCACCTGTTCAACGCGCAGCGGCCGATCGGCCATCGTGAACCGGGCGTTGCGGGCGCTGCCCTGGTCGACGGCCGGCTCACCCTCGGCCTTATCGCCGACCTGCACCACGTCGCTCCGGACATGGTGGTGCTCGTGTTCGCGGCCGCCGCGGAGCGCATCGCCCTCGTCACCGACGCGCTCGCCTCGACCGGGATGCCCCCGGGCCGCTACGAGCTGGGCGGCGACTGGATCGTCATCGAGGCCGAGGGTGAGCCCGCCCGGCGTCTCGACGGCACCCTGTCGGGCTCTGGGGTGACCCTCGCGGACGCGGTACGCAACGTGGTCGGCCTCGGCGTCAAGGACGAGCTCGCCCTGCGGTCCGCGACGTCGATTCCGGCCGACGTCCTCGGCCGGGACGACCTCGGGCGGGTGAGCGCCGGAGCGCACGCGGACCTGGTCTGGCTGTCGGACGACCTGGAGGTGCGCCAGGTCTGGCTCGCGGGAGACGTCCTCGGCTGAGCCCTCCGACGACGCCCCCCCTTTCTTGAGTGGTGGGCTCAGCGCGTGCGCGTCACCTTGCGCAGTGCGCGCGGGCGGTCCGGGTCGCTGCCCCGGTCGACCGCGAGCTGCCACGCGAGCCACTGCAGCGGGATCGCCGCAGCGATCGGGGCGAGCTCCTCCGGCAGGTCCGGCAGGTCGACGCTCGCGGTCGCCACGTCGCCGAGGCCGTTGCCGATCGCGACGACGTCGATGCTTCGATCACGCAGCTCCGCCACGGTCGGTCGCAGGCTGTCCGCACCGATGCCGCTCGGCGCGACGACGAGCACCGGCGTCGAGGTGTCGACCATCGCGATCGGCCCGTGGAGCAGGTCGGCGCCGCTGAACGCGTGCGCCGCCAGGTAGCTCGTCTCCATCATCTTCAGCGCACCCTCGCGCGCGACCGGGTAGGCGTATCCGCGACCGGTCAGGATGACCCGATCGGCGAAGCGGTAGCGGTCGGCCACCTCGGAGATCGCGTCAGGCGACGCCGAGAGGTTCGACACCAGCCCCGGGAGCGCGGCTGCCGCATCGAGGGACCGCCCCGCCCACGCCGAGACCAGCATCCACAGGGCGAGCAGCTCGGAGGTGAACGTCTTGGTCGCGGCGACGGCGACCTCCTCCCCCGCCCGCACGTCGATGCATGCGTCGCTCGCCTGCGCCAGCGGCGACGTCGGGTCGTTGACGACGCTGACGACAGTCGCTCCCCGCTCGCGCCACGCCTGGGCGTACGCGACGAGATCGGGGCTGTGCCCGCTCTGGCTGACCGCGACCACCAGAACGTCGTTCGCGTCGCGCAACGGCGCGTGGAACAGCCCGACGGTGCTCGGCGAGGCGAGACCGCACGGCAGCCCGAGGCCGATCTCGATCAGGTACTTCGCATAGAGGGCCGCATGGTCGGACGTCCCCCGCGCGACCAGGGAGACGAATCGCGGCGCGCGCGAGGCGACGAGCTCGGCGGCAGCGACGACGTCCGACCGCCCTTGCCCGAGCAGGCGCGCGAGGGCCGTCGGCTGCTCGCGGATCCCCTCGGCCATCTGGGAACCCGCCGTGCTATCGTTCATCACGCCCCCAACTGGCTGGCGTGGATCAGCGACGCGGCGGCGGCGCCCGCGTCGCCGCCCGCGATCAGCTGGGCGGCCACCGTCGCGGCGAGCGCCCCGGTGCCGTGCGTCGCCAGGTACCCGCGCACAGGCAGGTCGAGGGGCGTCGGCCAGCCGACGTCGACGACGATCGCGTCGGGACGCGCGGCGAGCGCGCCGGCGAGGGCGTCCGCGAGGGCCGGGTCCTTCCACGCATCCCGGACCTCGATGACGAGCCCGCGACCGTCGCGCGCCGGCACGGACGACACCTCGTGCACGTCGAGGTCGGCTGCTGCCAGCCGCGGCGCCAGGCGCCATCCGGTGGGACCGGCGGCGTACCCCGGTCGGGCGGCCACGGTGAGAACGTCGACGCCCGTCGTGCTGAGGACGACGTCACCGTCGACGAGCAGCCCTCGCGGCGCCGCCGAGGCGACGAGGTCGATGTCGGCGTCGACGCCGGCGGCACGGTCGGTCTCGCGATCAGCGCGTGCGGTGACGGTCCGCAGCATCGCCCGGCGCTGCGCGGCGCGCTCGAGCAGGGCGATCGGCAGCGTTCCGTCGGCGACCGCCGTGAGGACCGCAGCAGCGGAGTCGGCCAGCGCGCGCTCCTGGTCGTCGGCGCCGAGGCAGACGACGTCCGCGCCCGCGAGGAGCGCCGACACGACCGCGGCGGCGAGCCGCTCGCGTCCCGGTCCGCTCACCGCCCCCATCTCGACCGCGTCGGTGACGACGACGCCCGTGTAGCCGAGCTGCTCGCGCAGGAGCCCGGTCGTCGCCGCGCGCGACAGGCTCACCGGCAGGTCGGCGTCGAGAACCGGCACGCGCAAGTGCCCCGTCATGACCGATGCGACCCCGGCCGCGATCGCGTGACGGAAGGGCACGAGCTCGCGCGCATCGAGCGTCTCCGCGTCGACGTCGAGCGTCGGCAGGTCCTCGTGGCTGTCCACGTGGGTGTCCCCGTGGCCCGGGAAATGCTTGGCCGTGGCGACGATCCCGCCTCGCTGAAGCCCCTCGACCGCGGCCGCGACGTGGGCTCCGACACACCCGGCGTCCGGGCCGAACGACCGGACGCCGATCACCGGGTTACGCGGGTCGACGTTGACGTCGGCGACGGGAGCGAACGTCCAGTGGACCCCGACCTGCCGCAGCAGGCGCGCCTGGAGCCGTGCCTGGGCCCGCGTCACGTCGAGGTCGTCGATGATCCCGAGGGCTCGTGCCGACAGCAGCGACGATCCGGCGACGGCCTCGACGCGCGTGACCTCGCCGCCCTCCTCGTCGGTCGCGACGAGCACGCCCGGCGCGACGCGGTGCAGGGCGCGGACCGTCGCTGCGACGCGGGACGGTGAGCCGACAACGCCGGCGAACAGGCACACCGACTCGACTCCGGCCGCGAACGCCGCGCGCTGCCACGGCTCGACGCTCGGCCCGGCCACGCCGGGCATCAACGCCCCCCACACCAGACGGGAGACGTCCTCCTGGGTCGCCATGACTATCCCTTCACCGCTCCGGCCGTCAGGCCGCTGGCCAGCCGGCCCTGGACGATCACGAAGAAGACGACGACCGGGATGGCGACCAGGATGCTGGCCGCCATCAACGGCCCCCAGTCGGTGCCGCGCGAGGTCGTGAACCCGGCCAGCCACACGGTCACGGTCTGCTTGCTCTGGCTGCTCAGCAGGACGTAGGCGAGGATGTACTCGTTCCAGGCCTGGATGAACGCGAACACGCTCGTCGCGACGAGACCGGGAGCGATGAGCGGGAGGATCACCAGCCGGAACGCCTGGAAGCGCGTGGCGCCGTCGATGATCGCCGCTTCCTCGATCTCCCGCGGGACGCCGGAGATGAAGCCGCGCAGGGTCCAGATCGTGAACGGCAGCACGAACGCCAGGTAGGTGATGATCACGCCGACCAGCGCGTCGGTCAGGTGCACCTGGTTCAGCATCAGGTAGACGGGGATGACCAACGCGGTCAACGGGATCATCTGCACGAGGATGATCGCGACGATGTAGTTGCCACGGCCCCGGAACGGCATCCACGCGACGGCGAGGGCCGCGAGCAGGCCGACCACGATGCTCAGCAGCACCACCGCGACCGTCACGATCAGGCTGTTGCCGATCGACGACCAGAAGTACTCGCGGTCGAGGGCCTTCGTGAAGTTGTCGAGTGTGAACGGGCTCGGGATGAACGACGGTGTCGGGGAGATGATCTCGCGCTTCGGCTTGAACGCCGTGACGACCATCCAGTAGATCGGGAACGCCATGACGACGAGCACGACGACCCCGACGACGTTGGCGATCCACGAGGGTCGCGAACCCATCACCCCGCCGGGAAGGCGGGAGCGCCTGTAGGTGCCGGCCATCAGTCCTCGTCTCCGATCCGACGCATCTGCCGCAGGTAGAACAACGAGGCGACCAGCATGATGAGGAGCATGACGATCGCGATCGCGGCGCCGCGGCCGTAGTCGTTGATGCCGAAGGACTGCACGAACGCGTAGACGCCGATCGTGTAGTAGTCGGACGTGGGCCGGCCCTCGAGGATGACCCAGATCTGCGCGAACACCTGGAAGTCCCAGATGACGCTGAGGCTCGTCAGGATGATGAGGACCGGCTTGATGATCGGCAGCACGATCCGCCGCATCAGGGTGAACCCGGTCGCGCCGTCGACCTGTGCCGCCTCGACGACGTCCTGGGGCACCTGGCCGAGGGCGGCGTACAGCGAGATCGCCACGAACGGCAGTGCGCCCCAGATGACGAGGGCCGCGATGACCGCCAGGCCGATGCGGGCGTCCTCGAACCAGTTGATGAGGGCCCAGTCGGGGTTGAGCTTGCCGAGGAGGTAGTTCACGACGCCGTAGTCGTAGTCGAACATCCACTTCCAGATGGTGATCGAGACCAGCGCGGGCATCGCCCAGACGAGGACGAGCACGGCCGTGAACACCACGCGTAGCGCCGCGTGCATCCGTCGCATCAGCAGCGCGAAGGCCATTCCGACGACCATCGTGCCGACGACCGCGACGGTCGTGAACAGCACGCTGCGGACGAGGACCTGCCAGAACTGGGGGTCCGTGAAGATGTCGGTGTAGTTGGACAGCCCGATCCACTCGCCCGAGCCGCTGATGAGCTCCTTGAGCTGGTAGTTCTGGAACGACAGCGTGACCAGCTTGTACATCGGCCAGGCGAGCACGACCAGGAGGACGGCGACACTCGGCAGCACGAGCGCGTACGGCAGGCGCCCGTACCGGGCCGTGTGCGCCACGGGGACGATGTCGGGGACCGTGTTCGGTGCCTCGACCTCGTCAGGGGTGATCGTCATGGTCTGTTCCTAGTCCTGTGCCACTGCGCGCGTCATGTCCGTGACCTCACGCGCATGGTCCTCCCGCCCGCGCGGCGGGCGGGAGGACCATGCGAGCGGTGCTGCTAGGAGTTGAGGATCTTCGTGATCTCCTCGGACGCGGCCGTGGTCGCGTCGGCGATGGAGGCCTTGCCCGTCAGGATGTCGACGAGCATGTTCGGGATCGTCTGCGCGGTCTCGACGTTCGCCCAGTTGACGGCGGTCGGGACGAACCACGACTTCTGCGCGGCCTGCGCGAACGGCTGCGATGCCTCCGGCACGTCCGACAGCAGCGAGGTGGTGTTCGGCAGGACGCCCTTGGCCGCCAGTGCCTTCTGGTTGTCGGTCGAGGTGAAGTCAGCGATCCACTCCGCTGCGAGCGCGGCGTTGGCCGACTTGGCCGGCACCGTCAGGACCGAGCCACCGAGGAAGGTCGGCATGACCTCGCCGGCGGTGACGCTCGGCATCGGGTAGGCCGCGACCTTGTCGGCGAGGTCGGGGTCGCCGCCGTCCTCGGCGGAGATCAGCCCGACCTCCCAGCCGTTGCCGTACATCGACGCGGCCTGGCCGGAGATCATGGCGTTCCACTCCTCGGCCTCGGTACCCGTCTTGTCAGCACGGGACCCGGTCTCGACCGCCTTCTGCCACGCGGCCAGCCCGGCCTGGGCCTCGGGCGAGTCGAGCGCGCCGGTCCACGTGTCGCCGTCCTGGCTCGCGATGACGCCACCCTGGTCGTAGACGTAGCTCATCGCGAGGTACCAGTACTTGCCGGGAGCGTAGAAGGCGGAGAACTTCTTGTTGTCCGCGCCGTACTTCTCCATGAGCTTGGCGTTCACGGCGTTGAACTCGTCCTGCGACGTCGGCACCGCCGCGCCCACGTCCGTGTACATGTCGGTGCGGTAGATCATCGCGCGCGCGCCGGCGTAGTAGGGGACGCCGTAGGTCGTGTCGTTGTACTTCCCGGCGTCGGCCAGGCCCTGCAGCCAGGTGTCCTGGTTGGGGAACTGCGTGCCGCCCAGGTCGCCGAGCGCGCCCGCCGCCATGTACTTGGTCGTCTCGGTGTTGCCGAGCTCGACGACGTCGGGAACGGTGTCGCCGGCGAGTGCCGCGTCGAGCTTGGTGAGGTGGTCGGACCACTGCTGGTACTCGACGTTGACCGTGACGTTCGGGTGCGCCTGGTTGAACGTCTGGTTCGTCGAGTCGACGAGCTCGGGCCAGTTGGTTTGCGCGTCGGCCATCAGCCACACGGTCAGGGTGCCGGACTCGTCGGAGCCCCCCGACGCGCTCGCGGCGGCCGACGCGGTGGCGGCGCTGCTCGCTGCCGCGGACGTCTCGGAACTGCTGCTGCCGCTGCTGCTGCAGGCGGCGAGGAGCATCGTGGCGCTGACGGCAGCGACCACTGCGAACTTGCGTCGCATGGAACCTCCTATTGGTTCAGACCACTTCCTAAAATGGACTAGACCTCTTGCGGTGTCAAGGGCAAGATGGGCGCCGCAGGTAACAGTTCGATTACGCGAGGATCCGCCCATGAACAGACCGCTCGCCGACGACGGGCAGCCCAAGCCGTACCAGGTCCGGCTCGCGCTGACCGCCCTGCTCGGCACGCTCGAGCCCGGGCAACCCCTGCCGCCCGAGCGGGTCCTCGCCGCCGATTTCGGGGTGTCCCGCAGCACGGTCCGGCACGCGATCACCGACATGGTGGCCGCTGGCCTGGTCCAGCGACTGCACGGGTCGGGCACCTACCCGGTGCCCCCGAAGGTCGAGTTGCCCCTGCGGCTGGCGAGCTACACCCGCGACGTGTCGGACCAGGGTCTGCGTCCGACGTCGCGCGTGGTGTCGATGCGGAAGGTCGCGTCCGACGCCGCGACGGCGGCCGCGCTCGACGTCGAGGTCGGCAGCCGCGTCTGGCGGCTGGAACGCCTCCGCCTGACCGACGGCACCCCGCTGGCGGTCGAGTGCTCGCACCTCCCCGTCGACCGCTTCCCCGACCTCGGTCGGCAGATCGCGGACGACACGTCGCTCTACCGGGTGCTCGAGGAGGAGTACCGCATCACCGTCACGCGGGCCGTGCAGACCGTCGAGACGGCGATGGCCAGCCCCGAGCAGTACCGGCTGCTCGACGCCGACAGCGCGGCGCCCGTCCTGGTGCTCACTCGCACCACGTACGACCAGCGGGGTACCGCCGTCGAGCACGTCCTCAGCACGTATCGCGGGGACCGATGCCGGCTCACGGCCGTCCTGCTGCCCCAGCCATGACCGGCTCGGCCGGCGGCCCGTCGACGCTCGCCGTCGACATCGGCGGCACCGGGATCAAGGCGACGGTCCTGGACAGCGCGGGCACGCCGGTGGCGTCCGTGCTCCGAGTCGCCACGGCCTACCCGTGCCCGCCGTCCCGGCTCGCGGAGCAGGTGAGCGCGCTCGCGGCCGAGCTCCCCCGCGCCGACCGCGCGGGCGTCGGCTTCCCCGGACTGCTGCGCAGCGGGCGCGTCGTCCAGGTCAACTCGCTCCGTCGCGCGACCCCGGACGGTCCTCCTGATCCCGAGCTCGTCGCCGCGTGGTCGGGCTGTCACGTCGGCGAGGTGCTCGCGGACGAGCTGGGCCTGCCCGTGCGCGTCGCGAACGACGCCGACGTGCAGGCCCTGGCCAGCGTCCGCGGAGACGGGCTCGAGTCCGTCCTGACCCTCGGGACCGGCCTGGGCTTCAGCCTCGTGCAGGACGGCGCGCTGCTGCCGCATCTGGAGCTCAGCGGGGCGCCGTTCGGCGACGGCCGCGACTTCGAGGGAGCGCTCGGCGACGCGGCCCTGCGGACCGACGGGGAAGCCGCGTGGCTCGCCTCGGTGCACCGCGCCGTGGATGTGCTGCGCCCGTTCGTCTTCTTCGACCGGCTCTACCTCGGCGGCGGCAACGCCCGCCTCGTCGACCCGACCTCGTTGCCGGCCGACGTGGAGGTCGTCGGCAACGTCAACGGCCTCCTGGGCGCGCACCTGCTGTTCCGCTCCTGAGAGCGGCGGCACCCCGTGCTGCTGTCCGTTGCCGCTACTGCTTAGGATCTGCCCGATGCCCCGTGGGTGGCGGCAGGGCAGAGATGCAACCCGGAGAGACTGTGGACCAGGCGCCGAACCCGCTGCTCGGCCAGGCCATGCGCGACGCGGCGATTCCCATGCTCCTCGTCTCGCCGGATGGCGCGATCATGCAGGCCAACGACGCGTGCAGCGACTACTTCGGGCGCGACATCGACGCCCTGCCTGCCTGCACCTGGCAGGAGCTCACCCACCCGGACGACCTGAGCGCCGACCTCGCTCTCGTGAACCGGCTGCTGCGCGGAGAGGCGGACAGCTACCGGCTCACCAAGCGCTACCTGACCGCCGACGGCGACGTCATCGTCGGCGACCTCTCCGTCCGCGCGATCCGCGACGACACCGGGGCCGTGAGCCTGTTCGTGTCCCAGATCGTGGACGTGACGGCGCGGGCCCGCGCAGAGTCCGAGCTGGAGCGTTCGCAGGCGCTGCTGCGCGGCGTGCTCGACTCGATGCCGGACCCCTGGGTGCTGCTCGACCCGGTGCGCGAGCCCGCGACGGGCCGGATCGTCGACTTCGTCTACGCGGACGCCAACAACGCGGCCTGCACCGCCAACGGCCTGCGGCGCGAGCAGCTCCTCGGCATGCGCGTGCTGGAGCTCTTCCCGGACCACGCGCCGCGCGGCCTCATCGACGCCTACGGTGAGGTGATCCGGACCGGGCGACCGCTCGCGCTCGATGACGACCCGTTCCCGGACCGGCGAGACCCCGCCCGGATCCGGCGGTTCGACAACCGGGCGGTCCGCATCGGCGACCAGCTCAGCCTGACGTGGCGGGACGTGACCGACCGGTACGAGCGGCGCCGCCAGCTCGTGCGCCAGGCCCACCACGACGACCTGACCGGCCTGCCGAACCGTGCACGACTGCGCGAGCGGCTGGCCAAGGTCTTCTCGCGTTCGCCGCGCACGGGCCAGGCGATCGCACTGCTGTACTGCGACCTCGACGACTTCAAGCCCATCAACGACGAGTTCGGGCACGCGGCGGGCGACGAGGTCCTCCGCGAGATCGGCGGGCGCATCGCGTCGAGCGTCCGCACCCAGGACATCGTCGCCCGGCTCGGCGGCGACGAGTTCGTGGCCGTGCTCGAGGGCGTGCACTCGGCGGCCGACGCGATCGCCGTCGCCGACAAGGTGCGCGCCGCGGTGTCGGAGCCGATCACGGTCGACCGACGACCGGTCACGACCACGCTGAGCGTCGGCGTCGCGATCGCCGCGGTCGGCGACGACCCGGAGCAGACGCTGGCCGCCGCGGACGCCGCGCTCTACACCGCCAAGAGCCAGGGAGGGGACCGGACGGTCCTGTACCGCAGCGGGGACCAGACCGCCGCCTGATCCGCCAGCGCCATCAGGCCGTCTGCGCGCTCCAGGCGTCGGCGGCCACGAGCTCGGCCACGAGGACCTCCGTCAGCAGGCGGACGTCGTCATCGTCATCGTCGACGTACCGCAGCGCGTACGCGGCACCCGGCACGTCGCCACCGACCGCGGTCAGCGTCGTGCCCCGCTTCGCCACCCAGTCCAGCAGTGCCGGCTCCCACCGCGACCCGGCGAAGAGCACGAGCCGGTAGTCCGTGGTCTTGGTCAGGTAGACGTCGACGTGGCTCCAGTCGCCGGTCTCGCAGCCGACAGCCGGACGTCGCGGGCCTTCGCGCAGCATCAAGGCGCCCTGGAACGCCGACGACAGCCGTCGGGCAGGCGCGACCAAGTGGGTGCCGTCCGGTCCGAGCGCGAGCTCCGCGAGTCGCGGCAGCCACTCGGCGCGTCGCGCCAGCAGGTCCGCCGAGGCCACCGCGCTGCGCTCGACGACGTCCGCGACCGCTGCCCGGCCAGCGGAGGATCCCGTCAGCCGGGCCTCGAGGTCCAGGAGCAGGGCAAGCGTGTGCTGGAACGAGCGGCACGCGACGCCGCCGCGCTCCTCGCCCGCCACCATCGGCACTACGTGTGTCGCGTCCGCCGCGATGGCCGAGCCGTCGACATTGGTCATCGCGACGACCGGACACCGGCTGGCGTACCGCGACACCGCATCGAGGGTCTCGGCCGACCCGCCGCTGGCGGACACGGCGACCACGACGGTTCCCGGGCGCACCGCCGGCAGCACATCGCTGCTGGCCAGCTCCGCGACCGCATCGACGCCGAGAGCGCGGAGGCGGGCTGCGGCGACCGCGTTGGCGTAGTGGGACGACCCCATCCCCAGCAGCACGAGCCGGCTGTCCGCATCGATGCCGGAGCCCGCCCAGGGATCCGCGGCGCGCAGGTGCGCGGCCAGGCCGGTCAGGACGTCGGGCTTCGCCAGCAGGTCTTCGGCGAACAGGTCGGGGATCACGCGGCGGAGCCTTCCGGTCGGGCGAGCAGGGCAGGAAGCGCGGCGTCGGGGACGTAGCGCCAGTGCGGGAGGTAGCGACGGGCGTACGCGTACTCCCGGCACTCCTGGAGGACCTGGTACGGGCGCACGAGGCGACGATCCAGCAGGTCGGCGCGGCCGGCGGCGGCGAGCTCGGCCGCGTACGTCTCGAGGAACGCGCGCTGGGAACGTTCGATCCACGCCAGCACGCGCTCGCGGTGCGCCGACTCGAGCCCCTGAGTGCGGTGCAGGACGACGCGGCCGACGTGGTCCCAGGAGGCGAGCATCGAGGCCACGTCGCGGGCGACCGGCTGCGGCTCGCGACGCTGAGCCGGCGTGTCCGTCGGGCTGCCGTCGAAGTCGATGACGAGGAACCGCGTCGGCTCGCCCGCCCGCAGGATCTGGCCGACGTGCAGATCGCCGTGGATCGGGGCGACCACGGTTCCGGCCGCCCGTGCGAGCGGCGCGAGGGCAGCCGTCACGGGGGCACGCTGATCGTCGTCCAGCTCGGCGTTCTCGACGATGCGGTCCGCATCGGCGACCCACGACGCGACATCGGCCTCGCTCGCGCGAGCGGCAGGTCCGCTGGCGAGCGCGACGTGCATGCCGGCGACGATGCGGGCGACCGCGACGACCGACTCGTCGGCCCGCGACGACCCGTCGAGGGCGAGGGCGCGGACCTCGTCCACCGTCCAGTCCCACCCGTCGAGGGCGTCGGGGACGTACTCGACGATCGTGGCCACGTGGTGCCGCTCACCATCCACGTCGATCCCGACCAGCGCGACCGTCCGCGGCGTGCCCGCGAAGCCGGCCCGGGCGAGCGCGGCCAGCCGGGCCGGGCCTACCTGGTCGCCGGAGCCCGGGTGCAGGTCCCACTTCACGACCACGCGGTTGGCACCCGCGCCGACGACGACGAGGTCGTTCGTCTGGTCCGCGTCGATGCCCGCCTCGTCCGCGTCCGTCAGCCCCGGCGCCCGCCCCTCCCCGCCACCGTTTGTCCCGCGACGCGGGACAACGAGCGCGAACGTGCCCGATATGCCGGGTTCTGGTGCCACATCTCCCGCGTCACGGGCCTGGGCGACGAGCGCCGCCGAGGTTCCGTCCCCGGGGACGGCACGGCGCAGGCCACCGGCGCCGACCGCGAGCGGGATGCCGTACGTCACCGATCGGGCGTCGCGGACGATCGCGTACCCGTGCGCCTCGTCGAGCCAGGCCGACCCCACGAGGGTCAGCGGTCGCTCGATCCGCTGCGCCTCGTCACGTCGCCGGGTGGGGAGGAGGTCCTCGGGCGCCACCGAGGCGAGCCAGGACGCGACGTCGACCCCGGCGCTCACGTCCCGATCCTCCCAGCGATGTTGAGGTTCAGGGCGATTCGGCGCCCTGCAAACGCTCGGAACCTCAACATGGACGGGGGTGGGGTGGGGCGGTTGGCACTCAGGCGCCGACGGCGTGGGCGCGCGCGACCCGCTCGATCACGTCGGCACCGACCCGCAGGCCGTCACGCTCGCGGATCGCGGCACCGATCGCGGCCATACGCTCACGCAGCGCCGTGTCGGCCAGGAGTCGGTCGACGGCCGACACGAGCTCCTCGGCGGCGAAGTCGTAGGTGGCCAGCCGCACCCCGAAGCCGAGCTCGTCGATCCGCTGCGCGTTGTCGTACTGGTCCCAGAACAGCGGCAGGCAGATCATCGGCTTGCCGAAGTGCAGGGCCTCCGTGGTCGTGTTGTTGCCGCCATGGGTGATGACGAGGTCGACCTGGGGGATGACCTTGGTCTGGGGCAGGAACTCCGCCCCGACCATGTTGTCGGCCAGCTCGATGAGGTCGGCCTGCGGCCCCTTGCTCACGATGAACCGGTGCGGTGTCCCGGCGAGCACCGACACGAGCCGGTTCATCAGGTCGACATCGGCTCCGCCGAGGGAGCCGAGCGACAGGTAGACCAGGCCCGAGCCGGCCGGACGGTCGCGCAGCACCGCGGGCAGCTCGTAGTCGCCGTCCGTCTCGCGCACGCTCGAGTCCATGCGATGCCACGTGTCGTCGAGCGGACGGGCGTCGGTGTAGTCCGCCTCCGCGGGGAACACGTACAGGTTCGCGGCATCCGAGGTGTGGATGAACTCCAGGTCGGCCAGCGCCGGCGCGCCCTGCTCGACGACCCACGCGTTGCAGTCCTCCCACCTCGCCCGGTGCGTGCGGTCGTACCCCGCGCGGAACGACTCCCACTCGGCATCGTCCGCGGCGGGCAGGCCGGAGAAGGTCGGTGCGACCCCGGAGCCCTTGACCTCCAAGGGGTTGCTCGACACGATCCGCACGTACGGGGCCCCACCGGTGAGGAGTGCGGGGAAGGCCACCACGTTGTCCTCGAC
>JAFIHP010000044.1 GCA_017849335.1 Actinomycetales bacterium
GCGCCGGCCTCACCGGCCGGCGTCGGGTCGACACCCGCGACGCCGGCCACGGGCGCGGCCCCGACCCCGGCGCCGAGCCCGACGGTGATCACGCCGGACAACGAGGACGAGGTGGCTTCGGGCGAGGGCGGCAGCCTGCGCTCGCAGCACGCCGCGGTGAAGGCGGGCTGCGTCAACACCGACCTCGACCCGGTCCACTGCCGGTTCGGAGCCCCCGACGCCCGCGGCACGATCCTTCTCGCCGGTGACTCGCAGGCGTACGCCGTCGCCGACGGCGTCATCGCCGCCGTCCAGCGTCTGGGCTACGACGTGGTCGTCACGAGCCACACCGGCTGCCCCCTCATCGCGCGGGCCGTCAGCGGCGACCACAACTACCCGTGCCGTTCCTGGCAGGACTCGATCGTCGAGTACGCGACGACGCAGAAGCCGGCCGCGGTCATCATCGCCAACCGGTCAGCCGGGTACGTGCACCCCGAGTGGGACTACCGCACGGCGGCGCGGGACGACGGCAGCGCTGCGACGAGCGTGAGCGAGGCCGTCGGGCTGCGGCGCCAGGGCCTGACGCCGGTGGTCCGCGACATCTCCGCCGCCGGGGTGCCGGTCATGATCGTCGCGGCCGTCCCGGAGATGACGGGGTACGAGGTGCGGACGTCGGTCCTCGGGGGCGTCGGCGATCCGTTCGAGGTGTCGCGTGCCGACAGCGAGGCCGATCGCAAGCCAGCCCTCGACGTCGAGCAGTCGCTCGCCGACCGGTTCGCGGGGGTGACGGTCTTCGACCCGAACCCCAGCCTGTGCACCAGCACGACCTGCGCCGCGGACGGACCGGACGGTCCGATCTACCAGGACGAGACGCACCTGAGCCTGCGCGGCTCGCTTCTGCTGACCGACCGCCTCACCGAGGCGCTCGGCGCAGTCCTGACGGCACCGGCGCCCACGACATCGCAGACCTCCGCGCCCGCGGCCCCTACGCCGTCAGGAACGCCTGCGACACCGTGATCACGCGGTCGTTCGCCTCCGGCTCGCCGACGGTGATGCGGACGCCCTCGCCGGCGAACGGCCGCACCGTGATACCCGCCTCCTCGCAGGCCGCGGCATAGTCCGTCGTGCGGTCACCGAGCCGCAGCCATACGAAGTTGGCCTGCGAGTCGACGACGTTCCAGCCCTGCGCACGCAGCGCCGCGAGCACGCGCTCGCGCTCGGCCACCACCGCGCGCACCCGCTCCATCAGCTCGTCCTCCGCCGCGAGCGACGCCACGGCGGCCTCCTCGGCGACGGTCGAGACCCCGAAGGGCGTCGCCGTCTTGCGGATGGCCGCGGCGACGGCCGGGTGCGCAATCGCGAAGCCGACCCGCAGCGCCGCGAGGCCGTACGCCTTGGAGAACGTACGCAGCAGGACCAGGTTCGGGTATCGGCGCACCATGGCGACGCCGTCCGCGACGTCGGTGCGCGTGACGAACTCGGTGTAGGCCTCGTCGAGGACGACCAGGACGTCCGACGGCACCTGGTCCAAGAACCCGGTCAGCTCGGCTTCGGTGATCACAGCCCCGGTCGGGTTGTTGGGAGTGCACACGAAGACCAGTCGCGTGCGCGGCGTGATCGCCGCGAGCATCGCCGGGAGATCGTGCCGTTCGTCCGGCAGCAGGGGCACCTGCACGGACGCGGCGCCGGCGATCTGCGTCCAGATCGGGTAGGCCTCGAAGCTGCGCCAGGCGTAGACGACCTCGTCGCCCGGTCCGGCAACCGCCGACGTGATGTGCCCGCAGAGCGCGACGCTCCCCGTGCCCAGGGCGATCTGGTCCTCCGGGACGCCGTGCCGCTGGGCCAGCGCCGCAACCAACCGCGAGGACGCGGGGTCCGGGTAGCGGTGGATCTCCTGGGCCGCACGGGCGATCGCGTCGACCACGCTCGGCAGCGGCGGGTACGGGACCTCGTTGCTGGAGATCTTGTAGACGGTCAGGTCCGGCCGCTCCGGCGGACGCTGGCCGGCCTTGTACGCGGGCAGGCTGTCGATGTCGGGGCGCAGTCGAGGAACGGTCACGACGACCGAGCGTACGGGGAGGTCACGACTGCGTCGCAGCCGTGCGCGGATCGATGCCGACGGCCTAGCCTTCGCCCGTGACCTTGAGGATGCGCACGCTCGTGGCATCCGTCGTCGCGCTCGTCGCCCTCACGTTGATGGGCATCGCCCTCATCACGCAGTACGGGCTGACCGCCGCGGTCAACATCGGCATCCAGGAAGAGCTGTCGCCCGTCGTGGACAAGTCGTCGGCGCTGACGCTCGCCCAGGCAAACGCCTCCGGGGCCCTGTCCGACTACGTCATGCTCGACCGCCCGGCCTCGCTCGACTCCTACCGGCAGAGCATCGGCCAGGCGACGACCCTGCTCGCCGAGATCGCCAAGTCCGTCGCCGACGACCCGGACCTCACGGCGGCGGCCACCAAGGCGCGCAACGCACAACGGGCGTGGGTGAAGGCCGACGCCGACCCGACGATCGCGTACATGGAAGCCGGCAAGCCGAAGCGGGCGATGCGCCAGACGGGCTCCGACGCGGCGTGGGCTGCCTACGAGGGGATGACGACGGCGTCGGCGGCGTTGCACGACGCGACGAACAACGCGCGGGACGAGGCGATCGACGCGGCCGCCACGTTCACCCGGCTCCTGGGCTTCACCCTGCTCTTCGTCGGCATCTGCGTGCTGCTCGGGCTCGCGGCGTTCTACGCCGGACTGCACCTGTGGGTGCTGTCGCCCCTGGCGACGATCCGCGAGAGCCTGCAGCGCACGACCCGCGAGGCCGGGCACCTCGAGCCGGTGCGGGCGGTAGGACCGCCCGAGCTCCGTGCGGTCGGCGTCGACGCCGAGCACCTGCGACGCGAGCTGGTGCGCGAGATCGACGACGCCCGGGCCGCACGCGAGGGCCTGGTGCAGGACGCTCCGCTCGTCGCCGCGATGCAGGCGGAGCTGGGCTCGACCGGCCTCGCCCGCGTGCCGGGCCTCGTCGTGGACGGAACCAGCCAGTCGGCCGAGGGGGTCGTCGCCGGGGACTGGTGGGACTCGCTGCTGCGGCCCGACGGCACGCTGGCCCTGGTCGTCGCAGACGTGTCCGGGCACGGCCCCCAGGCCAGCGTCACGGCACTGCGCGTCCGGTCGGTGCTGCGTGCCGGGCTCCAGCGCGGACTTCCCGCAGACGAGGCGGTCTCGATGGCGGCGGGGTCGTGCGCGGACGACACCCACTTCGTCACGGCGATCGTCATCGTCATCGACGTGACGGCAGGGACGCTGTCGTGGTGCAACGCGGGTCACCACCCGGCGATCGTCGTCACGCACCACAAGGACGCCGACCTCTGCGAGCCGACCGGGCCGCTCATCTCCTCCCTGGGCGGCCAGTGGACGACGCGGTCGCGGGGCTTCGGCCCCGGCGACGTCGTGGTGGCGTTCACGGACGGACTGGTCGAGTCGCGGAACGCCGAGGGCGACGAGCTGGAGTCGTCGAAGGTGGCGCAGTTCATCCGCGGGGCAGACGCGCCCGTCCGCGAGCAGCCCGCCGAGCTCATCGCCCGCCTGCTCGCCCAGGTCCGCCATCGCGCGGCCGACTGGCGCCGCGACGACGTCACGGTCGTCGCGGCGGCCCGGCCGCACTGACCGGCGCTAGGCCGTGCCGTCGGGCACGAGCACGATCTTGCCGACCACCGAGCCCGACGTCAGTGCGTCCATCGCGGCACGGACGTCGCCGAGGCCGTAGGTGGCGTGCACGTGGGGCCGCAGGCCCTGGTCGCCCGCGAGGACGGCAAGCGTCTGGAGGTCGGCGGACCGGACGCGGGACATGAGCATGACGTAGCGCTGGCGGCCGGGCAGCATGCGCAGCGCGTTGCGCATCGGGGCGCCGAACCCGCCGGTCCACTGCCCGCCGCCCTCGCGACCGACGAACACGATCGTCCCGGCCGGTCCGGCGAGCTCCCGCAGACGGTCCAGCGGGGTGCCTCCCGCGATGTCGAGGACGGCGTCGTAGCGCATGCGCTCGCCGGCGAGCTCGTCCGTCGCGTAGTCGAGCACCCGCCCTGCTCCCCAGGACCGCACGGCGTCGGCCTTGGCCGCGCTGCACACCGCGGTGACCGACGCTCCCCGGAGCCTCGCGATGAGGACCGCGAGGCTGCCGACCCCGCCGGAGGCACCGATCACCAGGACCGAGCTCGCCTCCCCGACGCGCGCTGCATCGAGCGCCTGGACCGCCGTGCACCCCGAGACGCCGAGGGCGGCCGCCTCGGACGGCGTCACCGAGGCCGGACGCCGCACGAGAGTCTCGACGCGGGCGATCGCGTACTCCGCGAACGACCCGCGGGCCGTGCCGAACACCGGGTCGCCGACCGCGAACGCCGTAACTCCCGGCCCGACAGCGGCGACGACGCCGGCGACGTCGAGCCCGGGGACCTGGTTCCTCGGCCGCCGCAGCCCCAGCCCGAGTCGGGCGATGCGCGGCAGCCCGGTCATCACGTGCCAGGTGCCGCGGTCGAGTGCCGCGGCCTCGACGCGCACGAGGACCTCGCGGGCAGCAGGGGCGGGCACCGCCATCGTCTGCGGGCTCAGCACCTCGGTCCCGCCGTAGCCGTCCTGCCGCACTCCGCGCATGTGATCCATCGGGTCCTCCGGGCCGTCTCCTCGTTACCGTACATTGTCCGGTACAAAGTACCGTTAGCATGTTCCCGTGTCCGGGACCACACGCGCACCCCGCGGGTCCGTGACAGCGGAGCGGGTGCGCGACGCCGCGATGTCCCTCGCCGACGAGTCCGGGGTGGCGGCCGTGACGATCCGGTCGATCGCGGCCCGGCTCGGCGCGAAGCCGATGGCCGTCTACCACCACGTGGCGAGCAAGGAGGAGATCCTCGACGCGATCGTCGACGAGGTCTTCGCGCAGGTGTACCGGCCCGCGGCCGACGGTCCGTGGCGGGAGGAGTTGGCGGCCCGCTGCCGGTCGATGCGTCAGGTCCTCGCCCGTCACCCGTGGGCGGTCGGCCTCCTGGAGACCCGACGGAACCCGGGCCCGGCGAACCTCGCGAGCCACGAGTCGCTCCTGGACGTGATGATGTCCGCGGGCTTCTCGTTGGCAACCACGGCGCACGCGGCGGCCCTGCTCGACGCGTTCGTCTTCGGCTTCGCCCTGCAGGAGGCGATGCTGCTCGATCTGGGCCTGGAGGCCGACCCCGCCGCCCTGCTCGAGGGCATGGATCTCGCCGCGACACCCCGGATGCTGCAGTTCGCCCAGGAGTACGTCATGCGCGAGGGCTACGCGTTCGGCGACTCGTTCGAGGTCGGCCTGACCATCGTGCTGGACGGCGTCCAACGGCTGCACGACGCGCCGACGGGCTAGACGCGCGTCCGGGCCCGGCGACCCCCGCATGGCAGCATGGACCCATGCGCAGACTTCCCCCGCTTCGCACGTCCCTGCTCGCCCTCGCAGCCACCGCCGTCGCGGTGACGACCCTGACCGCCCCGAGCGCAGCTGCTGCGTCGGCGCCAGCGAAGGCTCCGGCCGCGCCGACCGTCAGGGCGTTCGGACCGAGCCTGGTCGGCACCACGGTCGACCGTTCGCTGTTCGGCATGCACGTGTTCAACGTGCAGGACGGCGTGTGGCCGACCATCCCCTTCGGCGCGCTGCGCCTGTGGGACAACGAGACCACCTGGTCGACGACCGAGAAGTCCAAGGGCGTGTTCGACTGGTCCAACCTGGACGCCGCGGTGGCCAACGCCCAGACGCACGGGATGGGCAACATCCTGTACGTCCTCGCCGGCACCCCGTCCTGGGCGTCCGACGACCCGAGCTCCGGCGGCGCCGCCGGCGCGCTCCCCGGCCCGGCGGGCACGCCCAAGGACATCGGCGACTGGGACGACTGGGTGCGCGCCGTGGCCACACGCTACAAGGGCAAGATCAACGCCTACCAGGTGTGGAACGAGGCGAACCTGACCACGTTCTCGACCGGCACCCCGGCCGAGATGGCCAAGCTGACCAAGCACGCCTACGACATCATCAAGAGCGTCGACCCGAGTGCGACCGTCGTCGCCCCGAGCACCGGCACGCGCCTGGGCGGTCCGTTCAAGAAGTTCTACCCCGCGTACCTCGCGCAGCTGAAGTCGATGGGCTGGCCCGTCGACGTGTTCGCCGCGCACACGTACCCCGCGTCCAAGGGCACGCCGACCGACCGCGCGGCGCTCGCCAAGCAGTGGATCGCGATGCTCGACGCGGCCGGGGCGCCGAACAAGCCGCTGTGGGACACCGAGAACAACTACGGCCTCGCCGGCCCGGGTCCCCTCAACCCCGACCAGGACATCAACGGCGTCAAGGCCGCCAACTGGGCAGCCCGCACCTACCTGGACTCGCTGCGGCTGGGCATCAGCCGGACGTACTGGTACGCCTGGGGTCCGGACAACGACCTCGTCGGCATCCAGATGAACGCGGGGAGCCCCGCCGCCACCGCCGTGACGACGTTGCAGGACTGGATCGTCGGCTCGACGTTCAACGGCTGCACAGGCGGCAACAAGGTCACCTGCACGTTCACCAAGGACGGCAAGAAGCAGCAGGTCGTCTGGGCCGAGCGCGGCTCGGCGTCGTTCAAGACGACCGGCTTCTCGAAGGTCTGCAAGCTGAACGGAACCTGCAAGCCGGCGAAGAAGTTCGCGAACGTCGCCGGCCCCACCCTCCTGGCCAAGTAACCGCCGAGGCGCCTGGAATGGTTGCTATCAGGGCCGTTTCGGCCTGAATAGCGACCATTCCAGGCGTCTCGCGGGTCTATGACGACGGACGGATCCTGGTTCAGTGGCGCACCGACACCGGCTGCTGGGAGATCCCGTCCGGTGCTGCGGAACCGGGACAGTCCGTCCGCGACATCGCCGTCGCCGAGGCGCAGGAGGAAGCGGGAATCACGGTCGCGCACCTCCTGATCTACCCGAACGGCGACCAGGTACACGCATTCGCGCTCTGCTTCTGGGTGCGGGTCGGTGACCAGGTGCCGACGTAGCCGCCGAGACGCCTGGAATGGCTGCTATCTGGGCTGTTTCGGCCTGAATAGCGACCATTCCAGGCGTCTCGCGGGCTTGGCGCCTCGCGGGCATGACGCCTCGCGGGCATGACGCCTCGCGGGCATGACGCCTCGCGGGCTTGGCGTCTAGCGCTCCTCGGCGATGCTGTTGCCCCCGTCGACGACGAGGCACTGCCCGGTGACGTACGCCGCGCCGGGCGTGCACAGCCACGCGACCGCGCTGGCGACCTCGTCCGGCGTGGCGCTGCGCCCAGCCGGGACGCCTCGCCCCAGCCGCGCCTCTGCGGGCGTCTGGGACCCCGTCGCGATCCAGCCGGGCGCCACCGCGTTCGCCGTCACCTGGTCGGCCGCATGGTCGACCGCGATCGACCGGACGAGACCGACCAGCCCGGCCTTGGCCGCTGCGTAGGCGGCCTCGTCGCGCATCGCCATCACGGGGCCGGTCACGCTGCTGACCGCGACGATGCGCCCCGCGCTCCCGGCGACCAGGTGCGGCAGGGCGGCCCGGAGCACGTGGAACGCCGTGTCCAGGTTGCGCGCGATTCCCGCGCGCCAGGCATCCGCCGTCGTACCCGCGATGCCCCCGGACTCGCCCGCGACGGTGACGCTCGTCATGCCCGCGTTCGCGACGACGATGTCCAGCCGACCGTGAGCCGCGACGACGTCCGCGACGAGCTGACCGGCCTGGCTCTCGTCCGTGAGGTCGGCGACGTGCCCCGTGGCCGGCGCACCGCCCAGGTCGGCGACGCGGTCGTGGATGCGGCTGCTCGTCGACGTGATCGCCACGACCGCCCCGAGCTCGGCGAGCAAGCGGGCGGACGCGAAGCCGATCCCCGTCGACGACCCCGATCCGGTGACCAGCGCGACCCGGCCCCGTAGGTCGAAGACCGCCGGTGTCACCGGGCGTCGACGAGCGCGGCGACCGCGTCCCGGAAGAGCATCGTGTGCAGGTCCACGTCCGCACGGGTCGTCGCGGGGCACATCAGCGCCATGTTGTGGAACGGCGTCATGAGGACGCCGCGGTTGGACATGTACAGGTGCAGGTACTCCTCGAGCTCGTCGTCGTGCGCCGCGGCCGACTCGGTCCCGGTGCGCGGCGCCGGCCGGCAGAAGCGGTACTCCGCCCGCGCGCCGAGCTGAGCCACCGACCACGGCACGTCGAACTCACCGAGGGTCGCTTCGACGCCCTCGCGGAACGCCGTGCCCAGCACCGTCATGTGGGCGAACGCCTCGTCGGTGAGGACGGCGCCGAGCGTGGCCCGCATCGCCGCGGTGGACAGGACGTTGCCCGCGAGCGTGCCACCGACACCGCCGACATCGACGAGGTCCGCCTCGGTGTGCGCGCGCACGCGGTCGGCAACCTCCTCGGTCAGGCCGTATGCGCCTGTCGGGACGCCGCCGCCGATGCTCTTGCCGATCACGAAGATGTCCGGCTGCAGCCCCCAGGCCGCCGTGCAGCCGCCCGGGCCCGCGGAGATGGTGTGCGTCTCGTCGATCAGCAGCAGCGTGCCGAAGCGCGTGCACAGCTCCCGCACACCCTCGAGGAAGCCCGGCTCCGGCAGCACGATGCCGATGTTCGTGAGCGCCGGCTCCATGACGAGCACCGCGACGTCGCCCGGAGCGAGGGCCGCCTCGACCGAGGCGAGATCGTTGAACTCCATGGCGCGCGTCGTCTGCGCCACCGGCACCGCCGGGCCGACGTTCCCGCCGCGCGGCGCCGTTCCGCCCTCCGGGGTCGTGACGACGAACGTCTCGTCGACCGACCCGTGGTAGCAGTAGGAGAACGCGGCGACCATCGGCCGGCCGGTGACCATGCGGGCGATGCGCAGCGCCCAGCGGTTCGCGTCGGTCGCGCTCAGGCTGTACGACCACAGCGGCAGCCCGAACCGGCGGGACAGCTCGGCAGCGACCCACTCGGCATCGACGCTCGGCATCATCGTCGTGATCCCGCCGTCGACGCCGATGCGGTGCGTGACCGCCTCGACGGTCGCCGCTGGCGAGTGCCCGGCCATCGCCCCCGTGTCACCGAGCGCGAAGTCGATGTACTCGTTGCCGTCGACGTCCTCGATGCGGTTCCCATGGGCGCGGGCGAGGTAGAGCGGGTACCCGCCGGACCACTTGTTCATCCACGTCATCGGCACCCCGCCGAACAGGTGCCCAGCGGCCTCGAACGCCTCCCGCGAGGCGGGCGTCCGCTCGCGGTGGCGTGCCCGCTCCTGGTCGAGCAAAGCTGTCAGTCGTGCACGGTCGATGGCGGGCACCGATGCCTCCTCCGCATGGGCGGACGACTCGGCCGACGCCCGCTGACCCGCCATCCTGGCAAGGCCGCCCCGGTGTCGGCAGGCGAACCGGGGCGACGGACCGGCCGGTCCCACGGACCGCCGCGCTCCGGCGCGTACATGCCCGCCGTGGCAGGCTTCGCCCATGAGCGAGCCGACCCCCACCGACTCCCCGCGCGAGACGACGGACACCGCCCGGGATCCGGAGATGGGTCCCGGGCACGACATCGTCTCCGGCGGCCACGTCGACCTCACGATGCACGTCGGGCCGCTGTACTTCGACGCCCATCGCGTCGTCTACGCGACCATCATCTTGATGACGACGTACGCGCTGTACGACGAGGGCACCGACCCCTTCGGCCCGGGACCGCTGATCGAGCTCTTCGGCCTGTCCCTCGCGCCGCTGTTCGCACTCGCCATGGCTCACGCGTTCTCCGACGCGATCGACCTGCAGATCCGCAACGGCCGTCGGCTGAACCGGCACGACCGGCTCCACCTGATGACGACCAACCTGCAGTACCTCTACGTGGCGATCCCGCCGATGGCGCTCATCGTGCTGCTGTCGCTCTTCCAGTGGCACGCGAACGACATCGTGTCGTTCGTCCAGGTCGTCGGCATCGGCAGCCTGGCGTTCTGGGGTGCCTACGCCGCGCGGAGGGCCGGACTGGGCCGCTGGCTCCAGGTCCGGTTCGCGTTCGGGTACGCCGTCATGGGACTGATCATCATCACGGTGGAGCTGATCCTGACGCACTGAGCGCCTCCGGTCAGGACGCCGCGACCAGCTCGCGCATCGCCGCGACCACCGGACGCACCCGCGCGACCTCGTGAGTGCGGAGCAGGGACGTCCCGCCGAGCACCGCCCACACCGCGAAGAACGCCTCGCCTCCGCGGAACTGCTCCTCGAACAGGTCGAACGCATGGGACAGTGCGTTGCACACCGGGACGCCCTGCGCGCGCAGCCGGAACCCGCTCAGCAGGACGCGCGCCTGGTGCCGGGCGCGCGTCATCGGGTCGGTCAGGTTGCCGTAGTAGAAGCCCATTCCGGGGTCGATGACGATCCGCTCGACGCCGCGGGCGCGGGCGTGCTCGAGCCGTGCGGCGAAATGGTCGACGAGCTCGGGGACCGGATCGCCATCCAGACGCACGTCGGTGATCTCGCGCACGTTCGCGCCGCCGCCGTAGCACAGGACGACGGTGGCATCGTGCTCTGCGACGAGGTCGAGCATCTCGTCCTGGTGCTGCGTCCCGGTCAGGTTGAGCATGCGCGCACCCGCGCGGAGCGTCTGCGCGGCAACCTGCGGCTCGTACGTCTCGACGGAGACTGCGACGTTCTCCGCAACGAGCGCCTCCACCACCGGCACGAGCGCGGCGACCTGCTCGTCGGCGCCGACGCGGGCCGCGGCCGCCGTGCTCGACTCCGCGCCGATGTCGATGACCACCGCCCCTTCGGCGGCCATCACCCGCGCGCGACGTACCGCAGATCCGACGCTGACCGCGATGCTGTCGCGGTAGGTCGAGTCTCGCGAGAGGTTGACGCAGCCCATGACGACCGGGGAGTCGGTCACGTCGTACGTGGTGTCGCCGATCCGCAGGGGCGCGACCGGCAGCTCCGACGGGTCGCCGTGCTCGGCCACCAGCCCCGCGAGACCTCCCAGCGTCAGCATCCGGGCAGTCTAGGTTGGCCGCCATGGCCCTGATGCGCTGCTCCGCGTACTCCTCGACCCTGGAGCTGACGACGTCGTTCACCGTGCTGGTGCCCGAGCGCAGCGACCGGCCGGGCGGGATGCGCGTGCTGTACCTGCTGCACGGGCTGACCGACGACGACACGTCGTGGACCCGGATGACCGCCGTGGAGCGGTACGTCGAGGGACGCGACCTCGTCGTCGTCATGCCGGCCGTGCACCACAGCTTCTACGCCGACCAGGTGGTCGGGCTGCCGTTCTGGACCTATGTGACCGACGAGCTGCCGGCGGTCGTCGCGTCGATGCTGCGCGTCTCGACCGAGCGGGCGGACACCTACGTCGCCGGGCTGTCGATGGGCGGGTACGGAGCGATGCGGTGGGCGCTGCTCCAGCCGGAACGGTTCGCGGCGGCCGCGAGCCTGTCCGGCGCCCTGGCGCTGTCCGACGCGCACGGACAGCAGGACCCGTGGTTCCGGGCTCTGCTCGACCGCTCGTTCGGCCCCGGCGGCATCGACGGGACCGACGCCGACCTCTCGCACCTGATCCGCACGAGCGACCCGGACCGCCTGCCGGCGCTCTACGCCGCCTGCGGGACCGAGGACTTCCTGCTCGGGGCGACGGAGGCGTTCGCGGCGACGTGCGGCGAGTCGGGCGTCGCGACGACCGTGCGGTACCGGCCCGGCGGTCACGAATGGGCGTACTGGGACCGCCAGATCCAGGACGTCCTGGACTGGCTGCCGCTGACGTAGCCCTATGCGCGCAGCGCTGCCGCCAGCTCGGCGAACTCGCCGACGAGGGTCGCCATGTCGTCCGGGGTGTGGGCGAGCGACACGAGCCACTGCTCGTCGAGTCCGGGCGGGGTCAGGACCCCGCGGTTCACTCCCCACAGCCAGCTGAGCTCCGCGACACCGAAGTCGGTCCGCTTGTAGTCGCGGTAGTTGCGCACGGGCGTCGCGGACCACGTCACCGCGCCCTTGACCCCGAAGCCGACGGTGTGGGCCGGGAGCTCGTACTGGGCGATGAGCGCGTCGAGGGACTCCAACGCGGCCACGTTGACGCTCTCGGCTCCGGCGAGGGCCTCCCGGGTGCACACCTCGTCGACCGCCTGCGCTGCTGCCATGACGAGCGGGTTCCCGTTGTAGGTGCCGAAGTGGGGCATGCGGTTGTCGACGACGGCTGCCATCACCTCGGCCTTCCCACCGAACGCCGCCAGCGGCAGCCCGCCACCGATGCTCTTGGCCAGCGTGACGAGGTCGGGCTTCACGCCGAGCCGCTCGGAGGCTCCGCCGTAGCCGGCGGTCAGGCCGGTCTTGACCTCGTCGAAGACCAGCAGGACGCCGTGCCGGTCGCACGCCTCGCGCACGGCGGCCAGGTACCCCGCGTCGGGAAGGACGATGCCGAGGTTCTCCAGCACCGGCTCCACGAACACGCACGCGATCGTCCCGGCGTGCTCGGCGAGGATGGCGTCGAGCCGTTCGATGTCGTTGTAGGGAACGACGTGGACGGTTCCCGCCTCGACGTCCTGCGGGGTGACCGGCACCGGCGCCTCCTCCGGGCCGGCCTCGTCGAGACCGGGCTTGACCGAGACCGTGAGCGCGTCGTAGCCGCCGTGGTACCCGCCCTCGATCTTGACGATCGCCTTGCGTCCGGTGGCGGCGCGTGCGGTGCGCAGCGCGTACATCGTCGCCTCGGTCCCGGAGTTCGTGAAGCGCAGCAGGTCCAGTCCGAAACGCTCCTGGTAGCGCTCGGCCATCTGCGTCGCGGTCGGCGACGGCGTGACGAACAAGGTGCCCGTCGCCTCCAGCGCCTCGGTGACCTTCGCGACGACGACGGGGTTGAGGTGGCCGACGAGCATGGCCCCGAAGCCCATCGACAGGTCCAGCAGCTGCCGGCCGTCGACGTCGGTCAGCCAGGCGCCCTTGGCGCTCGCGATGGAGATCGGGTACGGGTCCCAGTGCTGGAACGACGACGTGACGCCCAGCGGCAAGGAGCGGCTGGCGCGGGCGTTGTGCTCACCGGAGGCCGGGGTGGAGGCGACGAAGCGGTCCCACTCTTGCGCGAGCAGCGCCGCAACGCGCTCCGCATCGATCGGGGTCGACGACGAGGGGACGTGGCGCCAGCAGGCCGGGTCGTGGGCGGGGACGTCGGTAGGCATCGGTACTCCAATCCGCGGTTTCGAGGAGCCTAGCCAACGATTCGCGAACTGGGAAGTAGGCCTGACGACGGATTCCGCACCAGATGGCCCTCAGTGCGATTCCCGTGCCACCGCGCTGCCGCTCGATCCGATGAGGAAGTCCAGGTCCGCGCCGGTGTCGGCCTGCCGGACGTGATCGACATACAGCCGCTCCCAGCCGCGCGTCGGCGCGGCGAACGCGGCCGTCGTCGCGGGGTCAGGGACGCGGCGAGCGAGCTCGCCCGCCGGCACGTCGACGTCGATGCGCCGCGCCGGCACGTCCAGGACGATCGGGTCGCCGGTCCGCACCAGGGCGAGCGGACCGCCGGCCGCGGCCTCCGGCGCGACGTGCAGCACGACCGTCCCGTACGCGGTCCCGCTCATCCGGCCGTCGCAGACCCGGACCATGTCGCGGACGCCCGCGGCGAGCAGCTTGCGCGGCAACGGCAGGTTCGCGACCTCCGGCATGCCGGGGTAGCCCCGCGGGCCGCACCCGCGCGGGACGAGCACGGTGTCGGCGTCGACGTCCAGGTCCGGGTCGTCGGCGCGGTGCTGGAACCCCGCGCTGCTGTCGCACACGAGCGCCCGGCCGCGATGCCGCAGCAGCTCCGCCGACGCCGCCGCCGGCTTGATGACCGCACCGTCCGGCGCCAGGCTCCCCCGCAGCACGGCGATCCCGCCGTGGGCCAGCACCGGATCGGACCGGCGTCTGATCACCGCGTCGTCCCACACGAGCGCGTCGTCGAGCCCGTCGACCAGCGACCGCCCGGTCACGGTCATCGCGGACGGGTCGAGCAGGTCGCGCACCTCGCGCAGCACCGCCCGCAGTCCACCCGCGCGGTGCAGGTCGTCCATCAGGAAGCGCCCGGCCGGCTGCAGGTCGACCAGCACGGGGACGTCGGAACCGATGCGGTCGAAGTCGTCGAGCGTCAGGCCGACCCCGACCCGACCCGCGATCGCCAGCAGGTGCACGACGGCATTCGTCGACCCGCCGATGGCCGCCAGCGTCACGATCGCGTTGTGGAACGAGGCGCGCGTCAGGACGTCGGACGGACGTCGTTGCACGGCAACAAGATCGACGGCGAGCCGGCCCGCCTCATGCGCACCGGCGAGCAGCCGACTGTCGGGCGCCGGGGTACCGGCGAGGCCGGCAGGAACCAGGCCGAGCGCCTCCGCGAGCAGACCCATCGTCGAGGCGGTGCCCATCGTGTTGCAGTGGCCGCGACTGCGGATCATCGCCGACTCCGATTCGATGAAGTCGTCCGTCGAGAGCGTGCCCCCGCGAACCTCCTCCGAGAGCCGCCAGACGTCGGTGCCGCACCCCAAGGCCACCCCGCGGAAGGTGCCGGTCAGCATCGGTCCACCGGGCACGACGACGGCCGGCAGGTCGACTGATGACGCCGCCATGACCAGCGAGGGGATCGTCTTGTCGCACCCGCCGAGCAGCACGAGACCGTCGATCGGGTTGGCCCGGAACATCTCCTCCATCGCCATCGCGGCGAGGTTGCGCCACAGCATCGCCGTCGGGCGGACCTGGGTCTCGCCGAGGGACATCACGGGGAGCTCCAGCGGCGTTCCGCCCGCCGCGAGGACACCGTCACGGACGGAGCGGGCGACCTCGGTCAGGTGCGCGTTGCACGGCGTCAGGTCCGATGCCGTGTTGGCGATCGCGATCTGCGGTCGGCCGAAGGCGTCGGCCGGAGTTCCCCGCCGCATCCAGGCCCGGTGGATGTAGGCGTTCCGGTCGTCGCCGGCGTACCACTGCGCACTGCGGAGCTCGGTCGTCACGGCGCAACCCTGCCACTGCGACCCGGTGCTGCGCCTACAGTGCTGCGGCATGTGGCGCAGGCGGATCCCGCGGGTGACGGCGACGGTCGCCGGCGACGTCTCCTACGACCTGGCAGAGGGACCGGTCTGGGACGGTGAACACGACCGGCTGGTCTGGGTCGACGTCCGCGCCGGCCACGTGCTCACCGGCACGCTCTCGAGCCTCACGACGTCGGGCACCCGGGTGGGTGTCACGCTCCAGCTGTCGTTCGACGGCACGGTCGGCGCAGCCGTCCCGGCCGACGATGGATCGATCCTGGTGGCCGCGGCCGACCGGCTCGTCGTCGTCGCCCCTGACGGGGCACGGCAGGACGGACCGCGCGTCTTCCCCGCCGGCGAGCTGCGGCGGCTGAACGACGGGGCGTGCGACCCGCAGGGTCGATTCGTCGTCGGGACGTGCACCCCGCACGACGAGCCGTCGGAGCGTGAGCTGCTCGTCCGCATCGAATCCGACGGCTCGACGACCGTGCTCGACGACGACCTCACGTTGTCGAACGGCCTCGCGTGGAGCGTGGACGGGTCCCGGATGTTCAGCATCGACACGATGCGACGACGGGTGTACGTCCGCCCCTACGGTCCCGACCACGTCGGTGAGCGCGCGGTCCACCTGGTCGTTGACGGCGGCTACCCCGACGGCATGGCCATCGACACCGACGACCACCTGTGGATCGCGCTGTGGGGCGGGCATGGCGTGCGCCGGTACGACCCGCGCGGACGACTGGTCGCTCGGGTCGACGTCCCGGCTCCGCACACGTCGTCGGTGGCCTTCGCCGGCGACGACCTGCGCACGATGGTCATCACCACGGCGACGAAGGACCTCACCCCCCGCGAGCGCGACCGGTTCCCGGCGTCCGGCATGCTCTTCACGGCACGCGTCGACGTGCCCGGGCTGCCCCCGACGCGATGGAGGAACACGTGTACCTGATGCGCATCGGCTCCGCCGGACGCGAGCGCCCGGTCGCCCGGATCGACGACACGACGTACGTCGACCTGTCGGACGTCGTCTCCGACTTCGACGAGGCGTTCTTCGGCAGCGGCGGTCTCGAGCGCATCCGCCCGATCGTGGCCGAGCGCGCGGCCGCGGGACAGGTGTCCGCGTTCGCCGGGGAGCGGATCGGCGCCCCGATCGCCCGGCCGCACCAGATCCTGTGCATCGGGCTGAACTACCGCGACCACGCGGCGGAGACGGGGCAGGCGGTCCCCGACGAGCCGATCCTGTTCACGAAGTCGCCCAACACCCTCGTCGGTCCGGACGACGACGTGCGCATCCCGCGCGGCTCCACCAAGCCCGACTGGGAGGTCGAGCTGGGCATCGTCATCGGCCGCCGCACGAGCTACCTGGACTCCGTCGACGAGGCGCGGGACGCGATCGCCGGCTACTGCGTCGTCAACGACGTGAGCGAGCGCGCATTCCAGATGGAGCGCGGCGGCCAGTGGTCCAAGGGCAAGTCGGCCGAGACGTTCAACCCCTGCGGCCCCTGGCTCGTCACGCCCGACGAGATCGACGACGTGCTCGACCTGGACATGTGGCTCGACGTCAGCGGCGTCCGGCGTCAGACGGGGAACACCCGCACGATGGTCTTCGACCCGTACGTCCTCGTGCACCACCTCAGCCAGTTCATGGTGCTCGAGCCCGGCGACCTCATCAACACCGGAACGCCCCCCGGCGTCGGACTGGGCCACACGCCGCCCGTCTGGCTGCAGCCGGGCGACGTCATGACTCTGGGGATCGCGGGTCTGGGCACGCAGCGGCAGCTCGTCGTCGGTCCGCGGTAGCCGGTCGATGCGGGCGTTCGTCCTCACCGGTCCGCGCACTTCGGCGGTTCTGGACGTTCCCCCGCCCGTCGCGGCACCCGGCGAGGTGGTGGTCGACGTGGAGCGGGTCGGCGTGTGCGGCACCGACGTCGAGTTCTT
The DNA here is from genome assembly GCA_017849335.1 of Actinomycetales bacterium. Taxonomy (GTDB): domain Bacteria; phylum Actinomycetota; class Actinomycetes; order S36-B12; family S36-B12; genus UBA10649. The sequence goes on from JAFIHP010000044.1 coordinate 16,904, forward strand.
CACCGGCGAGATGGCCTATCTCCACGACGGCCAGGCCGCCTATCCGATGCGACTGGGGCACGAGTGGTGCGGACGCGTCTCGTCCGTCGGTGACGGCGTCGACCCGCAGTGGCTCGGGCGCCGGGTCATGGGCGACACCATGCTGGGGGACGGCACGTGCCGACGCTGCCAGCGCGGCCGTCAGCACGTGTGCGCGGCTCGGGAGGAGGTCGGGATCCGGTTCGGCCGTGCCGGCGCCCTCGCCGAGCAGGTCATGGTGCCGGCCACGTCGCTCCACGCACTGCCGGACTCCCTCGACTCCGCACTCGGAGCTCTCGTGGAGCCGGCGGCAAATGCGCTGCGCGCGGCGGAGGGCACCGTGTCGCAGGCCGGTGATCGGGTGCTCGTGCTCGGTCCGGGAACGATCGGGCTGCTCGCAGCGATGTTCCTGCGGGCGCGCGACGTCGAGACCCACCTGCTCGGCCTCACGCCCGACAGCCTCGCGTTCGCCCGTTCCCTCGGCTTCGATCACGTGTGGACCGAGGACGACCTGCCGGGGTTGCCTTTCGACGCGGTCGTCGACGCGACCCATGACGTCGCGATGCCGGCGTTCGCGCTCGATCGGGTCGAGCCGGGCGGCCGCGTGGTCTACATCGGCCTGGCGGGTCGGCCGAGCACGATCGACACCCGCACGCTCGCCCTCAAGGACGTCACGGCGGTCGGCGTCCTGTCGGCCTCCCCAGCACTCGACGCGACGATCGACCTGCTCAGTCGCGGGACGATCGATCCGCGTCCCCTCGTCAGCGCGACCGTCGGGCTCGATGCCGTCGGCGACGTCCTGGCCGGCTGGCGGCCACCCCACGCCGGCCCCGGACCGAAGGTGCACGTCGCGCCGACGTCCTAGGTCGTCGCCCCAGCCGGCGCCGGCTCGCGGCGGAGGGTGCCGGTGCGTCCGGCATCGCGCGCGCCGAGGCGACCGGCCCGCTCCAGCCAGGTGGCGCGGCGGCGCGGAGTGCTCGACCGGACCTTGTCGAAGTACGTCACGCCGACGGTCCGGATCCCCACGAACCAGAGCAGCGGGTTGCGCATCGCCATCTCGGTGGCTCGCCGGTACTTGATGCGGTTGAAGACGGTCGGTGCGTCCATGGTCACGATCAGGCGCGCGGTGCGACCAGCCAGGAGGCGATCCCACCGGGACCCGTGGTCGCGGTAGCGGAAC
>JAFIHP010000396.1 GCA_017849335.1 Actinomycetales bacterium
GGCCCGGGTGACGTAGGCGTCGAGGAGGTCCTCGCCGAGGGTGACCCACGCGTCTCCGTGCGGCAGCTGGGCGACGGCGCCGCGTGCCGTGGCGGCCGCGATGTGGGCGCTGATCTCGGCGTCCGCGGGCGGGACAATCTGGCTGCCGTCGCCGAGGTAGACCTTGTAGCCGTTGTCGGCCGGCGGGTTGTGGCTCGCCGTCACCATCACGCCCGCGGCGCACCCGAGCTGCCGGATCGCGAACGCCAGCACCGGCGTCGGGAGCGGCTCGGGCAGGACCATGACCGACAGCCCGGCACCGGTCAGGATGCGCGCGGTCGTCTGCGCGAACAGGTCGGAGTCGCGACGAGCGTCGTACCCGACGACGACGGCGCCGCCGCCGCGCTCGTTCAGGTACGCCGCCAGGCCCGCCGCCGCTCGTGCCACGACGACCTGGTTCATCCGGTTCGGCCCAGGTCCGATCCGCCCGCGCAGCCCGGCGGTGCCGAACGCCAGCGTCCCGTCGAACGCGTCGGCGATCTCCGCGAGAGCCGCGTCGTCACCGTTATCGGCGCGCTCGACCAACTCGGTCAGCTCGGCCTGCATCCGCGGGTCGGGGTCGTCGGCGATCCAGGAGCGTGCTGCCGAGAGCGTCGCGTCGGGCGAGGTCATCACAGCCGCACGATGACCTGGCCGAGGAGCGCGCCCATGCGCTCGGCGGCCGCGCGGCCGGCCTCGAGGACCTCCTCGTGGTTCAGCGGCGCACCCGTCATCCCCGCGGCGAGGTTGGTGACCAGGGACAGTCCGAGGACCTCCAGGCCCAGCGACCGCGCGACGATCGCCTCCAGCGCGGTGCTCATGCCGACGAGCGTGCCGCCGATGGCCCGGACCATGCCGATCTCGGCCGGTGTCTCGTACATCGGACCGCGGAACTGCGCGTAGACGCCGTCGGGCAGCCCGGGCTCGACCTCCTGGCACAGGGCGCGCAGCCGCGCGGAGTACAGGTCGGTGAGGTCGACGAAGTGCGCGCCGTGCAGGGGCGAGGCGCCCGTGAGGTTGATGTGGTCGCGGATCAGGACGGGCGTGCCCGGCGTCCACGCCGGGTCGAGGCCGCCGCAGCCGTTGGTCAGCACCACGGTGCGGCAGCCGGCCGCCGCCGCCGTTCGGACCGCGTGGGTGACCGCGTCGACGCCGCGCTCCTCGTACAGGTGCGTGCGGCCGAGGAAGACGAGGACGTCCGTGCCGTTCGCGTCGACGCTGCGGACCCGGCCGGCGTGTCCGGCGACGGCTGGCGGGGCGAAGTGCGGCAGGTCGGTGATCGCGAGATCAGCCCGCGTGGCCCCGATCAGGTCTGCTGCCGGGACCCAGCCGGAGCCGAGCACGACGGCGACGTCGTGCCGCTCGACCCCGGTCGCTGCGGCCAGGGCGGCCGCCGCCTCGCGCGCTCGGGTGGTTGCCTCGACGGTGCTGGGATGGTCGGTCACCGGACGACACTAACGCCTGCGGGCGGGCCGACGCCGGTCTACTCGGCGGCGATATGCAGCCGGCGCGCGGCCTCGGCGATGGACCCGGAGAGGCTCGGGTAGACGGTGAACGTCGACGCGAGCTGGTCGACGGTCAGCCGCTGCTCGACGGCGATCGTCAGCGGGTGGATGAGCTCGGAGGCATGCGGCCCGACGATCACGGCTCCGGCGACGATGCGTGACCCGCGGCGGCAGAACAGCTTGACGAAGCCGTCGTGCTGGGCCTGCATCTTCGCCCGGGCGTTGCCGGCGAGGGGCAGGAGGACGACGTCGCCGCGGAACGTGCCGTCGTCGAGCCCGCGCTGGGTCAGTCCCACCGTCGCGATCTCCGGATCGGTGAAGACAGTGCTCGACACGTTCGCGAGCTCGATCGGGGTGACGGCGTCGCCGAGGGCGTGCCACATCGCGATGCGTCCCTGCATCGCGGCGACCGATGCCAGCAGCAGCACGCCCGTGCAGTCGCCCGCCGCGTACACCCCGCGGCGGGAGGTGCGGCTGACGCGGTCGACGCGGACGAACCCGCCGTCGTCGGTCTCGACGCCCGCGTCCGCGAGGCCGAGGTCGTCGGTGTTCGGCAGGGAGCCGACGGCCATGAGCACGTGGCTGCCGGCGACCACGCGCCCGTCGGTGAGCGTCACCTCGACGCCGTCCGCGGTGCGGCGCGCGGCGGCGGCCCGACTGCGCTCGTACAGCGTGATCCCGCGCCGGCGGAACACGTCCTCCAGGACGCGCGCGGCGTCGGGGTCCTCGCCGGGGAGCACGCGGTCGCGCGAGGAGATGAGCGAGACCTGGGAGCCGAGTGCCTGGTAGGCGCTGGCGAACTCGGCGCCGGTGACGCCCGAGCCGACGACGATGAGGCGCTCGGGCACCGTGTCGAGGTCGTAGACCTGCTCCCAGGTGAGGATCCGCTCGCCGTCGGGCATCGCGTCGGCGAGCACGCGCGGGCGGGCGCCGGTCGAGAGCAGGACCGTGTCCGCCTCGATGGTCGTGGTCGAGGCGTCCGGGTGCGTCACCACGACCCGGCCGTCGGAGTCGAGCCGGCCGACGCCGACGACGACCTCGACGCCGTCGGCCGCGAGCCGGTGCAGGATGTCGTCGCTCTGGGTCCGGACCATCGCGCCGATCCGCGCGTTGACGGCACGCAGGTCGACCCCGACGTGCGAGGGGTCCGCGACGTGACCGTCGATGAGCACGCCCAGGGAGCCGCTCTCGGCGGTGTGGGTCATCGCGTTGGCCGTCGAGATGAGCGCCTTGCTCGGGACGCAGTCGGTCAGGACGGCCGAGCCGCCGATCCCGTCGCGGTCGACGAGGACCACCTCGGCACCGAGCTGGCAGGCGACGAGTGCGGCCTCGTAGCCCCCGGGCCCGCCTCCGACGATCACGACACGGCTCATGACTGGTCCCCGGCACGCGTTGCCCTTGTCACGTGCGTCATCCTTCCGCACACCTGGTGCCGTCCCTACGCTGGGCGCCGTGGCGCTCTATGCGGCTTACGGGTCGAACCTCGATCCTCATCGGATGGCCGACCGGGCCCCCGCATCCCCGGTCTTCGGCACCGGCTGGCTGCACGGGTGGCGGTTGACGTTCGCCGGCGAGGACGTCGGCTGGGACGGTGCGCTGGCCACGGTCGTCGAGGACGCGGCCGCCTCGGTGTTCGTCGTGCTGTACGACGTGCCTCCGCTCGACGAGGCCGCGCTGGACGCCTGGGAGGGCACGGACCTGGGGCTGTGGCGCAAGATCCGGGTCCGCGTCCGGGCCGCGGGCGAGGAGCACCTGGCCTGGCTGTACGTCCTGGACGCCTACGAGGGCGGGCTGCCGTCGGCGCACTACCTCGGGGTGATAGCGGACGCGGCCGAGCACGGCGGTGCGCCGACGGACTACGTCACCCGCCTGCGCGAGCACCCCTGCCGCGGCCTCGGCGACTAACCCGCGACGCGCCTGGAATGGTCGTCATTCGGCCTGGAATGTCCGATTTGACGACCATTCCAGGCGCGTCGACGGCGGGGTGTGGACAGCCGAACGCGTGACGGCGCGAAGTCCGGCACCGTCCGGTCATGGCTCGTTCCTCTCGTGCGGCGGAAACGGTCGCCCGCCTGCGCGACGCTCGGGTCGGCCCGATCGCGACGGCGGACGCCGAGGCTCTCGGGATCACCCGCGGCTGTCTGCGCGCGGCCGTCAGCACGGGTGAGCTCGTAGCGATCCGCCGGGGGTTCGTGGTGCCCGCCGAGGACTGGGCCCTCGCGGACCCGTCGACGCGACGTCACTGGGCGCTGCAGGTTGCCACGACCGCCTGGACGGGATCGTTCGGCAGCCACGACACGGCCGGTCTCGAATGGCGGCTGCCGGACTACCGCGTCGACGTCGACGGTGATCCGCCGACGACGCACATCACCCGGGAGGGTCGTGCCCGGACCGATGGGTGGATCCGCGTGCACGGGTGCGACACCGACCTCGATGCGACCACCGTGCTCGACGGTGTGCCGGTGACGTCGCTGGCCCGCACAGCCATAGACCTGTGCGCGACCCGCTCGCCCCGGACGTCGGTGATCTTCATGGACGCCGCGATGCGGCGGGCGATCGAGATCGAGGTCGGCGAGCGCGCGCTGCGCGCGTCAGTGACGGACCCGCGTGTCCGTTCGCGGGTCGCCGCGCAGTTCGACGGCGCCGTCGCCCACTACTCCCGCCACCGCTGGGTGACGCACGTCCGCCAGGCGATCCGGTGGGCCGATCCGGCGGCCGAGACGGTGCTGGAGTCCGTGTCGCGGCACGCCATGATCGAGGCCGGTCTGCCGCTTCCGCGCTGCGGAGTCCCGATGGTCGGCGACGACGGACGCACGTACTGGCTGGACTTCTACTGGGACGCGTTCGGCCTGGCGGGAGAGGCCGACGGGCTCGGCAAGTACGCCGACCCCACGGCCGTCGCGGCGGAGAAGCGTCGCGAAGAGGCACTGTCCGGTCGCGTCCACGGGTTCGTGCGCTTGGGGATGGCGGAGGTCGTGCCGTCCCCGGCCGTCATGCTCGAACGCATCCGTCGGGCGATGGTCCAGCCCGTCCGGCGAGACGCCTGGAATGGTCGCTAAAACGGACATTGCGGGCGGAATAGCGACCATTCCAGGCGCGTCGGGGGATAGACGTCGGGGGCTAGAAGTCGCCGCCTCCGAAGTCGCCTCCGCCGAAGCCGCCGTCGCCGAAGCCCCCGCCTCCGCCGAAGTCCCAGCCGCCGGAGTCGCCCCCGTCGCCCCACCCGCCGCCGAACCCCGCGGAGTCCACGCCGCTGGTCGTGATGGCGGGTGCCGACCACATGCTCGACATCATCGTGCCGACGAGCACCGCTGTCATGACCGGCGCGAACGAGCCGAAGTACCCGCCCGCGTAGGCGCCGTACTCCGAGCCGGCCTGGTAGTACGGGCGGTACCCGCCGGCGGTGGCGACCTGCAGACCCGCGGGCTGGCCGCCGGCCTCGACCGTCGTCCGGCACGCGGCGCACAGCGGCACCTCACGCTGGGTCAGGCCCGGCGGGGTCCACAGGACGTCGGCCACGCTCGGCCCGTGACGGGGGTCGACGAAGCACGGCGGCCGGCGCTCGGGCAGGGGCTGGCCGTCCAGGCGGGCACGGGCGGACGCCAGGGCGTAGCGGCCGTCCTCGAGGGCGGCGGTCACCGTGCCAGCGTCGCTGGGTCGGCGCATCACCGCCACGGCGCTCTTGGCCCGGTCGTAGCTGTCGAAGGCCTGCTGCAGGTCGGCGCGTGCCGCGTCGTCCATGTCGGGGTCGTTCAGGTCGAGGGCGCCCAGCTGCTCGCCGTAGGTGGTGATGTCCGCGTCGATCGTGGACCGGACGGCGGCGAGCTGCGCCGCCGACTTGCGCCGGGCGGAACGGACGACCAGCAGCACCACGACCGCGACGATCAGCGCCAGGACGAGGAGCACGACCAGGGCCGCGAGGCCGCCGCCGGACGACGTGCCCGAGGTGGCCGGAGTCCCCGTCGTCTGCTGCCCGACCAGCGCGACGAAGCCGGACAGGATCGCGTAGGCGCCGCCGTCGCGGTTCTCCCGCAGCGCCTGGGTGGCCAGGGCGGTCACCTCGGCGTTGGCGTTGCCCGTCGCCCCGGCGCGGAACTGGCTGCCGAGCACCACGGCGTAGATGCCGGCGAGGCCGACGTCGTCGTGGAGTGCCGTCAGGACCTCGTCGACCGACGAGCCGCCGGCGGCGCTCTCCGGGAGCACGGCGACGAACACGGGCGCACCGCTGGCGTCGATCTGGGCAGTCAGGTCCGAGACCTGCCCGTCGGTCAGGGCGTTCTCGGCCGCCGGGTCGTTGTAGACCGACGCGCCGCTGCGCAGGGCCGCGGCAGCGGCGGAGACGTCCGGGGCGGCCTGCGCCGGCGCGGCGGCCAGGAGGACGGCGACGGCAGCGAGCAGTGCGGCGAGCAGGGAGGTGACGACGCGATGCGGGGTCATCCGTCCACGGTACGGCGGAGGCTCGGCCGGGGCCAGCCAGGGTGTCAGTCGGTGATCTCGCAGAGGACAGTGCCGGAGGGCACGGTGCTGCCGACCTCGGCCGCCAGCTTGGTGATCGTGCCGGCCTTGTGGGCGGTGAGCGGCTGCTCCATCTTCATCGCCTCGAGCACCACGACCAGGTCGCCGGCCGCCACCTGCTGACCCTCGGACACCTCGACCTTGACGATCGTGCCCTGCATCGGCGCGACGAGGGAGTCCCCGGTCGCGGCGGCGCCGGCCTTCTTGCCGCCACCGGCGCGCTTCTTCGGACCGCCCGCGGCAGCCGGGGCCGCAGCAGACCCGAATCCGGCCGGGACGGTGACCTCGACCCGCTTGCCCCCGACCTCGACGACCACGGTCTCGCGCGCGTCGGCCTCCGCGACGTCGGCCGCGGCGCCGGAGTAGGCCGGGATCGTGTTCTCGAACTCGGTCTCGATCCAGCGGGTGTGCACGCGGAAGGGCTGCCCGTCGGCAGGGGCGAACGCGGGGTCGCTCACCACGACGCGGTGGAACGTCAGCGCCGTCGCGATGCCGTCGATCTCGAACTCGGCGAGCGCCCGGCGTGACCGCTCGAGCGCCTCTTCGCGGGTCGCTCCGGTGACGATCAGCTTGGCCAGCAGCGAGTCGAAGTTGCCGCCGATGACGTCGCCCGCCTCGAAGCCGGAGTCGACACGCACGCCCGGCCCGCTCGGCGGCTTCCAGACGGTCAAGGCGCCCGGCGCCGGCAGGAAGCCGCGCCCGGGGTCCTCGCCGTTGATGCGGAACTCGAACGAGTGCCCGCGCAGCACCGGGTCGCCGTACTCGATGACCCCGCCCTCGGCGATGCGGAACTGCTCGCGCACCAGGTCGATGCCGGCGACCTCCTCGGAGACCGGGTGCTCGACCTGCAGCCGCGTGTTGACCTCGAGGAACGAGATCGTCCCGTCGACGCCGACGAGGAACTCGCACGTGCCGGCGTTGTGGTAGCCGGCCTCCTTGATGATCGCCTTGCTCGACTCGTACAGCCGGTGGAGCTGGTCGTCGGTCAGGAACGGCGCCGGGGCCTCCTCGACGAGCTTCTGGTGGCGGCGCTGCAGCGAGCAGTCGCGCGTGGACACGACCACGACGTTTCCGTGCGTGTCGGCCAGCACCTGGGTCTCGACGTGCCGCGGGCTGTCCAGGTAGCGCTCGACGAAGCACTCGCCTCGGCCGAACGCCGCGACGGCCTCGCGCACGGCCGAGTCGTACAGGTCGGGGATCTCCTCCAGCGTGCGGGCCACCTTCAGGCCGCGGCCGCCGCCCCCGAACGCCGCCTTGATCGCCACCGGCAGGCCGTGCTCACGAGCGAATGCGACGACCTCGTCGGCCCCGGTCACCGGGTCGGCGGTGCCGGGCACCTGCGGTGCGCCGGCACGCGCGGCGATATGACGCGCGGACACCTTGTCGCCGAGGTCGCGGATCGCCTGCGGCGGCGGCCCGATCCAGGTCAGGCCCGCGTCGATGACCGCCTGGGCGAAGTCCGCGTTCTCCGAGAGGAAGCCGTACCCCGGATGCACGGCGTCGGCGCCGGACGCCCGCGCGGCGTCGAGGATCTTGTCGATGACGAGGTAGCTCTCGGCCGCCGTGGACCCGCCGAGGGCGTACGCCTTGTCAGCGAGACGGACGTGCAGGGCGTCGCGGTCCGGCTCGGCGTACACGGCGACGGACGTCAGGCCCGCGTCCTTGCAGGCTCGGATGACCCGGATGGCGATCTCGCCGCGGTTGGCGATCAGGACGGTATGCACGACGGTGCAGCCTCTCTTGCTGGAGACGATGGCCGGCGGCGACATGGTCGACGACGGACCCGGGGCAGCGTATCGAGAAGAGGGGCCGGACGAGGCCAGGTCCGCTGCGGGGTGGCCGGTATCACGTCCGGGGCTCCCACAGGTCGGTCCACCGGACGCCGAGGTCCGCCAGGAGTCGGCGCAGGAGCGGGAGGGAGAGGCCGACCACGTTCGACGGGTCCCCGTCGATCCGGTCGACGAACGGGCCGCCGAGGCCGTCGATCGTGAACGCCCCCGCCACGCGCAGCGGCTCGCCGTTCGCGATGTAGGCGTCGAGCTCGGCGTCGGTCGGCGTGCCGTGCCACACCGTCGTGCTGGCGACCTCGCCGACCTGCCGGCCGGTGGCCGGCTCGACGAGCCAGTGCCCCGTTCGCAGCACCGCGGACCTGCCGGCCATGTCGCGCTGCCAGCGCTCCTTGGCCTCGGCGGCCGTGGCGGGCTTTCCGGCGGCGACGCCGTCGACGTCGAGCATGGAGTCGCAGCCGACCACGACGACGCCCGGACGATCGGGCTCGAACGCGTCCCGGCGCCCGGACACGTCGAGGGCCTTCGCCCGCGCGAGGTGCAGGACCTGGTCCGCCACCGGCGCCGGCCCGAGGGCCGCGAGCAGCGCGGGCTCGTCCACGTCGCTGACGACGATCTCGGGGACCACTCCGGCCCGTTCGAGCACGTCGCGGCGGCCGGGGGACGCCGAGGCGAGGACCAGCCGCGGGCGGTGGATGGGTGCGGTGGTCACCGAGGCATGGTCGACGCGCGCCACGCGCCGAACCCGGGCCGCAGCGCGGGCCGGATGTTGCGGCTCTTGCGCGACCACAGGCTGAACGCCGCTGCCGGCTCCGCGGCGCACGGCCGGCGGCGGGTGACGAGGGCCACGACCACGGCCAGCTCCTCCGGCGTCGGGTCGCCGGCCACGACGCGGACGACGGGGGTGCCGTCGCTCACAGCGGGATGTTCCCGTGCTTGCGCGGCGGACGGTTGGCCCGCTTGTTCCGCAGGGCGCGCAGTCCGCGTGTGACCATCATCCGGGTCTCGTGCGGGAAGATCACGCGGTCGACGTAGCCGCGCTCGGCCGCGATGTACGGGTTGGCGAGCGTGTCCTGGTACTCGTCGATCAGGCGCTTGCGCTCGGCGTCCGCGTCGTCCGCGGCGGCGATCTCCTTGCGGTACAGGATGTTCGCCGCACCCTGCGCGCCCATCACGGCGATCTCGGCGGTCGGCCACGCGAGGTTCAGGTCGGCACCGAGGTGCTTGGAGCCCATGACGTCGTAGGCGCCGCCGTAGGCCTTGCGCGTGATGACGGTGACGAGCGGGACCGTCGCTTCGGCGTAGGCATAGATGAGCTTCGCGCCGCGCCGGATGATGCCGTCCCACTCCTGGTCGGTGCCGGGCAGGAAGCCGGGGACGTCGACGAGGGTCAGCACCGGGATGTTGAACGCGTCGCAGGTGCGCACGAACCGGGCGGCCTTCTCCGAGGCGTCGATGTCCAGCGTCCCGGCGAACTGCATCGGCTGGTTCGCCACGACGCCCACGGCGTGACCCTCGATGCGGCCGAACCCGCAGATGATGTTCGGCGCGAACAGGGGCTGCGTCTCGAGGAACTCGTCGTCGTCCATGAGGTGCTCGATGACCCGGTGCATGTCGTACGGCTGGTTCGAGGAGTCCGGCATCAGCGTGTCGAGCTCGTAGTCCTCGTCCGTGAACGCCAGGTCCGCCTCGAACGGGTAGGTCGGCGGGTCCTCGAGGTTGTTGCTCGGCAGGTAGGACAGCAGGGTCTTCACGTACTCGATCGCGTCGTCCTCGTCGGTGCCCATGTAGTGCGCGACGCCCGACTTGGAGTTGTGGGTGCGGGCGCCTCCGAGATCCTCGAACGCCACGTCCTCGCCGGTGCCCGTCTTGATGACGTCCGGTCCGGTGATGAACATGTGCGAGGTCTGGTCGACCATGATCGTGAAGTCGGTGATCGCGGGGGAGTACACCGCGCCGCCGGCGCACGGGCCCATGATGATCGAGATCTGCGGGATGACCCCGGACGCCTGCACGTTGCGGCGGAAGATCTCGCCGTACAGGCCGAGGGCGACGACGCCCTCCTGGATACGGGCGCCGCCGGAGTCGTTGAGGCCGATGACCGGGCAGCCGATCTTCATGGCCATGTCCATGACCTTGACGATCTTCTCCCCGAACACCTCGCCGAGCGAGCCGCCGAAGACCGTGAAGTCCTGCGCGAACACGCAGACGGGCCGGCCGTCGATCGTGCCGTAGCCGGTGACGACACCGTCCCCGTAAGGGCGCGTCTTCTCCAGGCCGAACGCGTGCGAGCGGTGCCGCGCGAGGCCGTCCAGCTGCTGGAAGGAGTCCTCGTCGAGCAGCTGCTCGATCCGCTCCATCGCGGTCTTCTTGCCCCGGGCGTGCTGCTTGTCGACCGCGCCGGACCGTCGGCCCTGGGCCTCGGCGCGGCGGGCCGCCAGGTCGGCGGCCTTGCCGGCAGTCGACCGGCGATCGGGGGTGGTCTCGTCGACCGTCGCGGCGCTCATCGCGTCCTCCTTGACCTCGGCTCGTACCCTAGCCGCGTGGATGCGGCTCGGAACTGGCGATCGCCGTTGTCCCGGTCACACTTGGCCGAGCTCGTCCTCGACGCCGGCGTGACCTGGCCGGTGCCCCTGGCTGTCGGCGCGACCGGCTCGACGAACGACGACGTGGCCGCGCTCGCGGCCGAGGGGGCTCCGGAGGGCACCTGCGTCGTCGCCGAGGAGCAGACGGCGGGCCGCGGGCGCCTGGACCGCGTGTGGGCGAGCCCGCCCGGGGCGGGTCTGTGGACCTCGGTCCTCGTCCGGGCCGGCGACCAGCCGAAGGCCCGCTGGGCGCTCCTGTCGCTCGTGGCGGGGGTCGCGTGCGCCGACGCCCTCCGCAGCGCGTGCGGACTGCGCGCCGACCTCAAGTGGCCGAACGACGTCGTGGTCGTCGCCGCGGCGTGCGGGGCGAACGTCGGGTACCGCAAGCTCGGCGGGATCCTCAGCCAGACGACGGGCGACGACGCCGTCGTCATCGGGATGGGGATCAACGTCTCCCTCGCGAGTGACGAGCTCCCCGTGCCCGAGGCCACGTCGGTGTTCCTGGAGGGCGGGCGACCGGACCGCGCGGCGCTCCTGGTGGCGCTCCTGGGCGCCTTGTCGGTCCGCCTCGCCCAGTGGCGGTCCGAGGACCCGGTGCTCCTGGCGGACTACCGCGCGTCGTGCCGGACGATCGGGCGGCTCGTCGACGTGTCGATGCCAGACGGATCGCGGCTGAGCGGGGTGGTCTCCGACGTCGACGACGCCGGTCACCTGCTGGTGGCGGACGGCGACGCCATCGTCACCGTCACCGCCGGCGACGTCGTGCACGCCTCCCTCTAGCGGCAGGCGCGCCACAGGCCGGCACGGTGCTTCTGCGCCGCCTTCTGAGCCGCGCGCAGCTCGGCCTTCCAGGCCGGGGGCGTCGGGCCGTACTGGCGCTCGAAGGCGTACCCCTGGCGGACGGCCGTCCGGTTGAAGAGCGTCGGCGTCGTGCCGGGTCGTTCCACCCACAGGTAGGCCAGGGTCCGGCCGTACTGGTCCGTCCGTCCCTGCGACGGGTCGAACTCGAGCCGGACCGCGCGGCCGGTCAGCTGGGCCTTGGCGAAGTCGGACGCCTGTGGACCGAAGCACTCCACGGGGGCGTTCGGCTTGACCGACTCGGGGGCGTTGACGCCGACGAGCCGGACCGTCAGGTCCACGCCGTCGCGCTCGACGTGGACCGTGTCCCCGTCGACCACCCGACTGACGACGTAGCCCGACTCGGTCGGCCCCTTCGGCGCCGTCGCCGCGGCCTCGGCCACGGGGGCGCACGTCGCGCCGAGCAGGAGCACCAGCGCGGCCCCGACCGCTGCGCTGCGGGCCCCTCCCCGGTACTCGGCCACGCCGCGACGATACCGATCCTTGCCCCGGTGTCCGGATGACGCCACGATCAGCGCATGGGATACCCGCAGAAGCTCCTCGCGCCGGACGAGACGATCAAGTTCGAGACGCGCCCGCACTGGCGGGGCCTGCTTGTTCCCGGGCTCGTCCTCATTGCGACGGTGTTCGGGATGTCGCTGCTGTACTTCTGGATCGACAGCAACTGGTTCGGGGGGACCGCGCTGCGGTGGGTCGTGCTGGCCGGCGGCGTCGTGATCCTGGCGCTGTGGGCCGTCCGCCCGTTCCTGCGCTGGCTGACGACCGACTACGTCTTCACCGACCGCCGGATCATCGTGCGATCGGGCATCATCACCCGCCAGGGCAAGGACATGCCCCTGGCGAAGGTGAACAACGTCTCGTTCTTCGTCCCGATGATGGGCCGCGTGCTGAACTACGGCGAGCTCGTCATCCAGTCGGCCGGGGAGAACGACGGCCTGACGATCCGCGACGTGCCGGACGTCGAGGAC
>JAFIHP010000397.1 GCA_017849335.1 Actinomycetales bacterium
AGGTCCTGGTCCGGACGCACGGCGACGACACCTCGGTCCCGTTGACGTCCGGACGGCCGCGGCCCTTCGTCTCGACCCTGCGGGACGCGCTGCGCGTCGGCGACGTCGACGTGATCGTCCACTCGTACAAGGACCTCCCCAGCGAACCGGTGGCCGGTATCGTCGTCGCTGCGGTCCCGGTGCGCGCAGACTCGCGCGACGCGCTGGTATCCCGCGAGGGCCGCCGGCTCGCCGACCTGCCGCGCGGGGCGATCGTCGGGACGAGTTCTCCACGCCGGGCGGCCGCGCTCCTGCGCATGCGCCCGGATCTCGAGGTCCGGCCCATCCGGGGAAATGTGGACACCCGGGTCGCGAAGGTACGGTCCGGCGAGTACGACGCCACCGTCCTCGCCGTCGCTGGTCTGGCCCGCATCGGTCGCGACCACGAGATCACCGAGGTTCTCGCGGACCTTCTTCCGGCGCCGGCGCAAGGAGCCCTCGCTGTCGAGTGCCGGGCCGGCGACGAGGTGCTCCGGGAGTGGCTCGCGCGGCTGGACGACCCGGACACGCGGCTCACGACGTCGGCCGAACGTGCCGTCCTGGTCGGCGTGGATGCGGCATGCACCACGGCCGTCGCCGCGCAGGCATCGATCCACGGCTCGACGCTGAGGCTGCGTGCCGAGCTCACGATCGACTCGCGGCACACGGACGCCGACGTCAGCGTCGACCTGCACGACGATCCGGACCCGGTGCTCGCGGCCGGCGCCCTCGGCTTGCGCGCCGCGGGTGTGCTGCGCGGCGCGACGCCGTCCGCTCGTCCGGTCCTGCTCGTACGCGCCGAGCACGACGACCCGGATGCGGCCGCGCTCGAGGCGCGCGGGGTGCCCGTGGTGTCCGACCCCTACCTGCGCCGCGTCCTGCGGCCCGGCGGTGACGACGTCGAGCGGCTGCTGGCGACGCTGACCGCACCGGCGCCCGGGACGTGGCTCGTCGTCACCTCGCCGGCGGCGATGCCGGCCCTGGCCGACGTCGTGGGGGAGCAGCGCGTCGCCGCGGCCGTCGCCACCGCGGTCCGCAGGGGAGTGCGCGCCGCTGCGACGGGAGCCCGCACAGCGGACACGCTCCGGTCCCTGGGCTTCCTCGACGTGGCTGTTCCTCGTTCGCAGCACGCGTCCGCGGCGGGTGTGCTGGAGCTGCTCGACGGTGAGCCGGCCGGGACCGTGCTCCTGCCGCTCGGGGGCCAGGCGTTGCGGACGTTGCCGGACGGGCTCGCTGCGCGCGGCTGGGATGTGGTCGAGGCCGTCGTCTACGACACCGAACCGGTGACGGAGCGTCCGGCGAGCGCGCTGCTGCTGGAGGCCGGCCAGGTGGCCGCCGTCGTGCTGCGCTCCCCGAGTGCCGTGCGTGCCCTCACCGGGCACGCGCGGGTGTCCGGTGCGGTTCGGATCGTGTGCGCCGGGCCGACGACCGCACGCGCCGCCACCGAGGCGGGCCTGCGCGTGGATGCCGTCGCCGCATCGCCCGATCCGGCTGCGGTCGCCGCCGTCGTGCGGGGCTGAGAGGGCTCAGGCCGCGTCGGCGCGGGCGAGGACGATGCGTGCGGTCTCGGCCGGCAGCGCGATCCCCAGCGGTTCCGTGCACGCGCGGCCGCCCGCCGCCTCCGAGATCCGGTCGGGCAGCACGCCCGGCAGCAGCGTGAACGACGCGATGCTCGCGCGGTGGCCGCCGGCCTCGAGAGCCGCGAGCGCGGCCGCGATGGTCGGCCCGGCCGCCGACGCGTAGCCGACCGCCACCTGCGAACCCCGTCGGGCGGACCACTCCCGGGCCAGGGCGTCCAGGCTCTCCAGCGCCGTCGCGTCGCGCGTGCCCGCACAGGCCAGCACGACCGGACCGTCGGGCAGTGAGTCGTCGAGCAGCTCCAGCAGCGACAGGTCCGGACCGATCGGCTCGGCGACGACCAGCCGAAGCCCCGACGCGTCGCGCGCCGCCGTGACGGCCGCCGGCACGTCGACGGTGACGTGGAAGGCAGCGGTCAAGAAGGCCGGGACGACGACGGCCGTGTCGTAGCCGGCCCACGACAGCTCCAGTGCGACGCCGACGAGTCCGGGGTCGTCGTGGTCCAAGAACGCGACGTCGACCCGCGTGCCCGGCCGCTGCCGGGCGACCTCGCGGGCGAGCGCGCGCAGCCCGGCCGCGGATCGCGGGTCCGGACTGCCGTGCCCGAGGATGACGACGGCTGCGCCCGCTGTTCGCGGACTCATGCGGCGCCCTGCTCGACCAGGTCCGCGACGGCCGTACGCGCCGCCGCGAGCACCGGTACCGCCACGACGTCACCGACGACGATCACGGCGGGGTTGGTGACGCCGACCCGGGACGCGCTCTCGACGATCGACTCCAGCGTGCCGATCGTCGTGCGCTGGTCATCGGCGTACGCGCGCTCCACGATGGCGACGGGGGTGGACGCGGGCCGACCCAGGGCCGACAGCGTCGTGACGAGTTCCGGCAGTCGGCCGACCCCCATCAGCACGACCAGCGTGAGCTCGGTGCGGGCGAACGGCTCGAGATCGCCCAGCTCGTGTCCCGTGACGACCACGAAGCCGGTCGCCAGCCCGCGGTGCGTGACCGGGATGCCCGCAGCGGCCGGTGCTGCGACCGCGCTCGTCACCCCGGGGACGACCTCGACCGGGATCCCGGCGTCGGCGCACGCGAGGACCTCCTCCGACCCGCGGCCCAGGACGAAGGGGTCGCCGCCCTTGAGGCGGGCCACCCGCAGTCCGCGCTGGGCGCGCTCGACGATCAGCGCGTTGATCTCGTCCTGCGACAGGGCGTGCGCGTTCGGCGACTTGCCGGCGTCGATGACCTCGACGTCCGGGTCGAGGATCGCGAGCAGGTCTGTCGGGGCCAGCCGGTCGTGGACGACCACGTCGGCGGACAGCAGGGCTCGCCGTCCGCGCACCGTGATCAGGTCGCCGTCGCCGGGACCGCCGCCGATGAGGACGACGCTGCCGCCGCGTCGACGCCGGTGAGCGCGGGACGTCAGCGTCCCGTCCTGCAGCCCGAGGGCGATCGAGTCTCGGATGACCTGCGTCCGACCCGGGTCGCCGCTCGTCACCGACACCGTGATCGTGTCCGCTGTCGCGACGGCCGGAGTGCGGGCCGAGCCGGCGACGTCCGCACGGACCGCCCAGACGCGGCGACGGGCCGCCTCCTCCGCGACCCGGCTGTTGACCGTCGGGTCGTCCGTCGCGGCGTGGACCAGCCACGCGCCCAGCAGGTCGCTGTAGTCGAACGCCCGCTCGCGCCAGCAGATCACGCCGGCCTCGGCCATCGTCCGCAGTCGGGCCGTCGCCTCGGGGGCGACGACGCCGACGTCGGCACCGGCGTCGACCAGCCCGACGACGCGCCGTTCTGCCACCCGACCGGCGCCCACCACGAGCATCCGCCGACCGGCGAGATCCAGATGGAGGGGGTAGAGGGTCTCGCTCATGTCGTGTCCGCCTTCGCTATACGTGCAGTCCGCACTCGGTCTTGCCCAGCCCTCGCCAGCGGCCCGACCGAGGGTCATCGCCCTCGGCCACCGCGTGCGTACAGGGGGCGCACCCGATCGACGGATACCCCTGGTACATCAAGGGGTTCACCGGCACGTCGTTCTCCAGCGTGTACTGCAGCAGGTCGTCGTCGCTCCAGTGGAGGAGGGGGTTGACCTTCAGGACCCCGCGGCGCGCGTCGAACGACACGACCGGGGTGCCTTCGCGGTGGGGGGCGGAGGCGATGCGCATTCCGCTGATCCACGCGTCGTAGCCGAGCAGCAGCTCCTCCATCGGCTCGACCTTGCGGAGCCGGCAGCACAGGTCGGGATTGGTCCGCCACAGCTCCGGACCGTGCTCGGCGTCCTGCTCGGCGACCGTCTGCGCGGGCGTCAAGGAGAGGATCGTCAGCCCCGTCCGGCGCTGGAGGTCGTCGCGCGTCGCCAGCGTCTCGTCGAAGTGGTAGCCAGTGTCGAGGAACACCGCCGGGATCTCCGGTGCCACCGTGTGGACCAGGTGCGCGAGCGCCGTGTTCGCCATCGACTGGCTGATCAGTACGCGGCCCCGGAAGGCCTCGGCGGCCCAGCGGATGACGTCCTGCGGCCGCGCTCCCGCGAGGTCCTTGCTCGCGACCCGGGCGATGACCCGCAGCTCGTCGGCGGTGTAGCGCTCGTGCGGATGGGAGTGGGCCGGGGCGTGGGCGACCTCGTGGACGGCGGTCATGCGAGCACCGCCTCGTCCGCGGTGACGACCCATTCGCTGAACGACTGGTCGTCCGCGCGCTCGGCGAGGTAGGTCCGCAGGAGGCGCTCGACGTAGTCCGGAAGGTCGTCCGCCGGGAGGCGCAGCCCCTTCACGGTCTGCCCGAACCCGGCCTCCTGGCCGAGTCGACCGCCCAGGTGCACATGGAAACCCTCGACGTCGTTGCCGTCGGCATCCAGCGCCCGGATCCCCTTGAGGCCGATGTCGGCGACCTGGATGCGGGCGCACGAGTTGGGGCAGCCGTTGACGTGGATCGCGAGCGGATCGGAGTAGTCGGGGAGCCGACGCTCGAGCTCGTCGATGAGGGCCGCTGCGCGTCCCTTCGTCTCGACGATCGCGAGCTTGCAGAACTCGACTCCGGTGCAGGCCATCGTGTTGCGCCGGAACGGCGAGGGCTCCTCGACCTGCAGGCCGATCTCGGCCAGGCCGGCGACGAGCGCGTCGACGTGCAGCGGCTCGACGTCGAGGACGACGATCTTCTGCTCGGGAGTCAGGGCGACGCGTCCGGACCCGG
>JAFIHP010000398.1 GCA_017849335.1 Actinomycetales bacterium
ATCCCGCTGATGTTCCTCGTGATGCTGCCGGCCGTCGGCGGACTGCGGGTGACCTGGCGCGAGGCGGCCGCGATCATGGGTGCCTCCGCGTTCCGGTACTGGCGGACGGTCGGGGTCCCGCTCCTGCTGCCGGCGGCTCTCGGCGGCGTCCTCCTGCTGTTCGTCAACGCCTTCACCGCCTATGCGACGGCCTACGTGCTCAACTCCGGCGGGGCCCTGGTCCCGCTGCAGATCCGGTTCCTGCTGCAGGGCAACGTCATCACGGGCGAGGAGGACCTCGGCTCGGCGATCGTCGCATGGGTCGTCGCGCTCCTGCTGTGCAGCCTGCTCGCGATGACCGTGCTGCAGCGGCGCACGCTGAAGTGGATGAGCGGATGACGACGGCCACGCGGCGCACGGGAAGCCGCATCGCAGCCGTCGGCAAGTCGACGTTCCTGATCCTGGTCGGGCTGTACTTCGTCGTGCCGATGCTCGCCATGGCCCGCTTCGCGTTCCAGAACGTCCCGACCGCGCTGCTGACGCCGGAGAAGATCTTCACCGGCTGGTCGGCGGCGGGCCTGTGGACCGCGGTCACGGATCCGCAGGTCCTGTCTGCGACCCGGACGAGCCTGCTGCTGGTGGTCTTCGCGATCATCGTCAACCTGGCGCTGCTTCTACCGCTGGCGATCGTCACCGAGGTGCGCGCGCCACGGCTCCGACCGGTCCTGACGGCGGTCACCCTGCTGCCGTGGGTCATCCCGCCGATCGCGCTGGTCGTCGGCGTCGCGGCGACTTTCCGCGCGACGGTGCCGTGGTTCCTCGCGAGCAACTTCAGCCTCGTGCCGTTCTACGCGCTCTGGGCGATGCCGTTCACCTACCGGGCACTCGACGCCGGTCTCCAGGCGATCGGTGCCAGGACCTTGTACGAGGCCGCCCGCAGCATGGGGGCGTCGCTCGGCACGGTCGTGTTCCGGGTCCTGCTGCCGAACATGCGCGCCGCGGTCGTCGCTGCGGGCGGACTGACGGCGGCGATGGTCCTCGGCGAGTTCGCGTTCGCCTCTCTCCTGCTGAAGACGACGCTGCCGACCGTGATGGTCGACTACCAGCGTGGCGACCCGCGCGGCGGACTGGCGCTGGCACTGTTCGTCATGGTGCTGACAGCCGTCGCTCTGGGCCTCGTGGTCCGCACGCTGCGACGGCGCGGCATGAGCATCTCGACAACTGGTCTGTAGGGGGACGGATAGCCATGGCAGCCGTGGAGATGACCGGCATCGAGAAGTCGTTCGGACCGTCGGTGGCGCTTGCCGACTTCAGCGTGTCGATCGGCTCCGGCGAGCTCGTCTGCCTGCTGGGCCCGAGCGGATGCGGCAAGACGACCGCCCTGCGCATCCTGGCCGGGTTCGAGCGCCCGGATCGCGGCACCGTGGTCGTCGGAGGGAAGGACGTCTCGGACGACCCGCCCGAGCGTCGCCGGTTCGGCATGGTGTTCCAGGACTACAGCCTGTTCCCGAACCTCACGGCGCGGCAGAACATCGAGTTCGGGCTCAAGGTGCAGAAGCGTCCTGCCACCGAGCGCGCGGAGGTCGTCGAGCGGATGGTCGCGGTCACGGCCCTGGACGCGCATGCCGACAAGTACCCCCATCAGATGTCCGGCGGCCAGAAGCAACGCGTCGCGCTGGCCCGGGCGATCGCGACCTCGCCGCGCGTCCTGCTCCTGGACGAGCCGCTGTCCGCTCTCGACGCCAAGGTGCGCGAGACCCTGCGCGACGAGATCCGGCGGCTCCAGCAGGAGATCGGCGTGACGACGGTGTTCGTGACGCACGACCAGCACGAGGCGCTGGCCGTCGCCGACCGCGTCGGGGTGATGAGCAACGGCCGCCTGGAGCAGCTCGCCCCGCCGCGCGAGCTGTACCTCAACCCCGCCAACGCGTTCGTCGCCGGGTTCATCGGCACGGTCAACCGGGTCGACGCCGTCGGGCAGTCGGACGGCCGGTGGCGGGTTCTCGGCCGGGTGCTCGCCGGATCGCGTCCCGGTCACGAGGGCGTCGAGGAGGTCGCGGCGGTGCGACCGGAGCAGGTCGCCGTCGACCCGGACGGGCCGGCCACCGTGGTCGGCGTGTCCTTCCTGGGACCGATCACGCGTGTGACGGTCGACGACCCGCAGGTCGGGCAGGTGCTCGCAGACGTGATCAGCGCCGACGCCGCGGACTTGCGGCCGGGAGGCGCCGTGCGCGTGCGGTTGCGCGACGACGTCGAGCACGTGGTGCTGATCGGCCGGTCGGCGTGAACAACCGGACCGGACCGGGCGACACGACCCACGCGGCGTTGGCACGCGGGGACGCCGTCGCCGGCGGCTGGCGCCCGCTCGCGGCCGCCGCGGGCGAGCCGGGAACGGACCGACCGAGCGGACCCGGCGAGGTGCTGGCGTGCCTGTGGCACCTGTCGGACCTCCACCTATGCGACGCGGAGTCCCCGGCGCGGCTGGAGTACCTCGATCGCTTCAGCGATCCGGACTCGCCCTACCGGGAGCGGCTCGGCGACATCGGCACGTACCGGCCGCAGGAGGCACTGACGGTGCAGGTCGCCGCCACGATGCTGGAGACGATCGCCCAGTGGTCGCGCGGGCCGGTGTCGGGGGCGCCGATCGAAGCGGCGCTGCTGACCGGCGACCTGACCGACAACGCCCAGGAGAACGAGCTGACCTGGTACCGGACCCTGATCGAGGGCGGCACGGTCACTCCGCGCAGCGGCGACCCGGTGCAGTCGGGCTGGGTCGGGTCGAGCCGGGCCACCTGGGACGAGCGCTACTGGCACCCGGACGGGGCGCCCGCCGGTGCCGAGCCGGACCTGCCGACGCGCCGCTTCGGCTACCCGTCGGTCCCGGGCCTGGTCGAGGCTGCCCG
>JAFIHP010000399.1 GCA_017849335.1 Actinomycetales bacterium
ACCCCCCACCCGGACGCCTCAGGATCACCCCCGCCGGCGAGCACGGCCTCCTGCGAGTCCGATGCCGCCACTTGCAGCCCGCCCCGAGTGCCGAGCACCGTGAACCGCGGCTGGCCGAACACGCTGGCCTGGCTGACCGTCAGCTCGCTGACCGCTCCGCTCTCGTGCCAGATCGTCACCACGACATCGTCGTCGGTGACGGACTCCGGCCGGACGATGCGGACCGCGGCGGCGACCTGGCGGGCCGGTCCCAGCAGGCGGAGTGCCTGGTAGGTGACGTGCGGGCCGAGGTCGTACAGCATCCCGCCCATCTGGTCGGACTCCGCGCGATCACGCCAGCCGCCCTTGGGCACGAGTCGGAACCGCTCGATCCGCGACTCGAACCGGTGGATGGTCCCGATCGCGTCCTCGTGTCGCAGGACGGTGAGGAAGTCGCTGTCCAGCCCGCGGTTGTGGAACGGGACGAGCAGCACCCGGTTCGCGCGGGCGTGCTCGGCGAGGTCACGGACCGAGGCAGCCGTCGGTCCGACCGGCTTGTCGACGACGACGCTCATGCCCGCCTCGATCGACCGGGTCGCCAGCGGCACGTGGGTGACGTTCGCGGTGGCCACGACCGCGAGGTCGAACGGGCGGTCCCAGACGTCGTCGGCGCTGTCGAGGACGTCGGCCGTCGGGTGGTCGGCCCGTGCCTGTGTCTGCCGACCAGGGTCGCTCGTGACGATCGCATCCAGGGAGAGCGCGGGCGTCGCGCGGAGCAGCGGTCCGTGGAAGACCCGGCCCGCCAGGCCGTAGCCGAACAGGACGACGGAGAGGGGGCGCGGGGGTTCGTCGGGCGTCACGTCGGGCATGGCCGAAGTCAACCACCGGACGGCTGCGCCCGTCGTCCCCCTGACAGGGCGGAGCGACTGGGGCACAATGGCAGAGCCGTTCGCCCCCGAACGGCGGGCCGTCCCGAGTGGACGGACGGGACGCGACACGTCGCCGTTCCGAGAGCCCGCGCGACAGCCCCCCAGCCGCGCGGGCTCTTCCCGTTCCGGAAGCTCCGGTCGGCGCGTACGGTGAGGGCGTGCCCGCGAACGACCCGACCGGACGACGCTTCGGCGAGGTCGCGCTCGAGTACGAGCGGGGCCGTCCCGAGTACCCCGACGCGGCCGTCGACGAGCTGCTCCGCGACGGGCCGTCAGTCGTCGTCGACGTCGGCGCCGGGACCGGCAAGCTCACGCGGGCGCTGGTCGGGCGGGTCGAGACCGTCATCGCGGTCGAGCCGGATGACGCCATGCGCGCGGTGCTGTCTGACCTGCTGCCGGGCGTCACGGCGCTGGCGGGCGTCGCCGAGTCCCTGCCGTTGCCCGACACGTCGGTCGATCTGGTCGTCGCGGGACAGGCGTGGCACTGGGTGGACCCGGCCCGCGGGGTGCCCGAGGTGGTGCGTGTCCTCCGCCCGGGCGGCCGGCTGGGCCTGGTGTGGAACGACCGCGACGAGTCCGATCCGTGGATCGCGGAGCTGTCGGCGCTGCTCGTCGAGTACGGGACGGCGCCCGACGCGGCGTACACCCCGCGGGTCGGGCCGCCGTTCGGGCCGTTCGAGCGCACCGAGACGTCGTGGACCAACCGCGTTCGGCTCGACGTGGCGATCGCCATGGTCACCTCGCGCAGCTACGTGATCGCCCTGCCGGTCGATCGCCGGGAGGAGCTGGTCGCGCGAGTACGCGCCCTGGCCGAGTCCGTGGCCGACCCGGCGACGGGGCTGGTCCCGGTGCCCTACGTCACGCGGACCTACTGCGCCCGCCGGGACGGCTGAGCATGCGGCTGCTCGTCCTCGGCGGCACGGCATGGGTGGGGCGGGAGGTCGCCGCCCAGGCCCGCGACGGCGGGCACGAGGTCGTGTGCGCGGCGCGCGGGACGAGCGGGTCGGTCGCGGACGGCGTCCGGCTCGTCGTGGTGGACCGGGACGACGCCCACGGCCTGGACGGCCTCGCCCGCGAGCGGTGGGACGCCGTCGTCGACGTGACGCGTCAGCCCGGGCACGCGCGGTCCGCCGCGACCGCGCTGCGTCAGGCAGCCGCGCACTACGTCCTGGTGTCGACGGTGAGCGTGTACGCGGCGGGCGGGACGGACGAGTCGACACCGCTCCTGGAGCCGCTGGACGCGGACGTCCTGTCCGCGCCCGAGCAGTACGGCGCGGCGAAGGCCGCGTGCGAGGCCCACGTCGCGGAGGCGTTCGACGAGCGGTGCGCCCTCGTGCGACCCGGCCTGATCGCCGGACCGGGGGACCACACGGACCGGACCGGGTACTGGCCGTGGCGCTTCGCGCGGCCGGCCGCCGGTGACGGACGCGTCCTGGTGCCCGATGCGGACGACCACGCCTGCCAGGTGATCGACGTGCGGGACCTCGCCGGCTGGCTGGTCTCGGTCGCGGCGGATCGGCTGGGCGGGTCGTTCGACGCGGTCGGTACCGCATCGACGTTCGGGGAGCACCTCGACGTCGCCCGCGGTGTTGCGGGCCACGACGGCGCGCTCGTCGCCGCCGACGGGGCATGGCTGGCCGGGCGGGACGTCACGCCGTGGGCGGGCCCGCGCTCCCTGCCGCTGTGGACCGGCGACCGCGCCGAGGCCGCCGGGTTCCTGGCCCGCACGGCCGAGCGTGCGCGCGCTGCGGGACTGACGACACGCCCGCTGGACGTGACGTACGCCGACACGCTCGCGTGGGAGCGGCAGCGCGAGCAGCCGGTTCCCCGCCGGGCCGGCCTGCCCGACGACGTGGAGCGGGAGCTCCTCGCGGCGCTCGCCTGAGCCTCGCCGGATGCCGCCGGGCGCGACCGGCCGGGCGCGATCAGCCGTCGGCAGCACGCGACCATTGCGGCCGTGGCCGTGTGCCAGAGTGCGGGCGTGACCGCGGAATCGGGGGAGCCGGCCACCGCGCGCCGGCACTGGCGCGCGGACCTGGCGCTGATCCGGCAGCGAGACCTCGGCCTGCTCGTCGGCTCGCGCCTGGTGTCGATCACCGGGACGGCGATGGCGCCGGTCGCGCTCGCCTTCGGCGTCCTCGACCTGCCCGGGGCGACGGCCTCCTCGCTGGGGATCGTGTTGTTCGCCCAGGCCGTGCCGCAGGTCCTGTTCATGCTCGTCGGCGGCGTGCTGGCGGACCGAGGGTCGCGCGCGAAGGTGATGGTCACGGCCGAGTGCCTGGCCGGCGGCGCCGCGGTCGCGACGGCCGTCCTGCTGATCTCCGGACACGCGTCGATCCCGGCGCTCGCCGGGCTGGCGGCTGTGGGAGGGCTGGCGGTCGCCCTGTTCTCCCCGGCCTACACGGGCATCGTGCCCGAGGTCGTCGCGGATTCCGACCTGCAGTCCGCCAACGCCCTGCTGCGTCTGGCGAGCAACGTCGCGCGGATCGCCGGGGCCGCGCTGGCCGGCGTCCTCGTCGCGGTGCTCGGTGCCGGCTGGGCGATGGCCATCGACGGCACCACGTTCCTCGTATCCGCCGTCCTGATCGCGATGGTCCGCGTGCGCCGTCAGCGCCACGCCGCAGACGCCACAGCCGGAGTGCTTCGGCAGCTGCGGGATGGCTGGGGCGAGTTCGTCTCGCGACGGTGGGTCGTCGTCATCGTCGTGCTGTTCGCGATCTCGAACGTCGGATTCTCGGCGACTATCGGGGTGCTGGGACCTGTGCAGGCGTACCGATCGCTCGGCGGTGCGGGACCCTGGGCCGCCGTGGTCACGGCGTTCTCCGTCGGAATGGTCGTGGGCGTGGCCCTGGCGCTGCGGCTGCGCCCGAGGCGGCCGATGCTCGTCGCGTGCGCGCTCGTCCCCGGGTTCGCCCTGCCCGTGCTCGCCCTCGCCGCTCCCCTGTCGATCGTCGTGATCGCCGCGTTCGCCCTGCTCGCGGGCGTGGTGTCGGACGTCTTCGGGGTGCTCTGGGACACCGCGTTGCAGCAGCATGTGCCGCCGCAGTCGCTGTCGCGTGTCTCGTCGTACGACTGGCTCGGGTCCCTCGCCCTCGTGCCGCTCGGGCTCGCGGCGGCAGGTCCGCTCGCCGACCGGATCGGCCTGGAGGCGACCTTGGTCGTCGCCGGGGCGCTGTGCGTGCTGCCGGTGTTCGCTCTCCTCGATCCGCAGGTGCGCGGGCTGCGTGCCGGCCGGCCCGCCGACGCGTCGTAGGCGCGCTGGCGGGCAGGGGGGCGACCGAGCAGGATGGGGGCGGCCCACCTCTCCTCGAAGGAGTCATCGATGAGCGCGTCGGTCGAGAGCGGCTACGAGCCGGCCGTGGTCACGTCGGCGGCCCGGTGGTGGTCGTCGGTCCTGCTGGCCGTGGCGCTCGTCGGGTGCTTCGGAGCGCCGATCCTCGATCTCGCCCCGCTGCAGGACTGGGCGATGAAGCTGGCGACGCTGATCGTGCTCGTCGGCTACGTCGTCCTGTCGCGCCGGACGGCGCACGCCACCGGGGCGCCCCTCGTCCGTGGGCTGCCGCGCGGGGCGTGGAGCGCGATCATCCTCATGCTCGCCTACATCCCGCTCGCCGCCGCGTACGCGCCGTTGAACCACCCGCTGTTCGGCGCGCACTCGATGGTCAGCCACTGGGACCAGTACGTCCCGACGATCCCGCTGTTCGTGATCCCGTACCAGGGGATGTACGTCGGGATCGTCGCGTCGCTCGGCTTCTTCGCGTTCCGCCAGCTGCACCGCCAGGTGCGGACGCTGGCCGGCTCCTTCGTCATCGCGATGCTGATCGCGGAGTCGACGTTCGTGCTGTTCCAGACGCACGGGGTGGCGGCCGAGCGCGACGCCGGAAGCTACGGCGGCTTCTTCGGCCACATGCTGGAGTACGTGAACGTGTCGTACTACCACAACGACAACTTCTCGACGTTCCCGAGCATGCACTGCGCCTACGCGACGATCTTCGCGATCGCCTGGTACCGCAGGCGCAAGCCGCTGTGGTCGGGGTTGGTCATCGTCTTCGCCGTGTCGATCATCGTCGCGACGCAGGTGCTGCACGAGCACGTCCTCATGGACGCGCTCTACGGGATGATCGTCGCCACGGTGGCGTACTCGCTGGCCTGGTTCTGGCTCGAGTACCGGCCGGCACTGCAGCGCGAGCGACGCGCCGGGGCGTCGGCCGGCTAGCGCCTCGGCACCCGCCCGAGCCGCTGTTCCGCCGTCCGGCGCGCTCCGTCGGCGTCCGCGGTTCCCCAGGCATTGCCGAGGCCGAGGGGCTCCATGCCCACGTAGACGCCCTCCGCCGTCGACGGGTCGACCAGGTATGTCTCGTGGAAGATCCCGACGGCTCCGTTGCCCCGAACGCTTCGGTTGAAGGCCTGCCAGGCCGGTAGGTGGGCACGGTCGGTCGACCGGGCGTAGGCCACGAGGTGGTCGACCGATGCCCACTGCTGCCACACGAGGATGGTCCGGCCCGACACGAACGTCCGCGGGCGTCCGACCAGTCCCGAGGTGGGATCGGCCACGAGCTCGCGGATCATGCGCGGCATCGCGAACAGCACGGGGAGCCACCGCCAGACATGGGTCAGCCGGTTGATGCGCATGCCGATGAGGAACACGGCCGCGCCGTCGGCCGGGACGAGCGGGGCCAGCCGGCGAGGGGTCGGGCGTGTCATGGCGCCTCCTATGTAGTCAACGATCACATAGAGTGGCCGAGTATGTATTCGCTGTCAACATCCGGGGTGTCGACCGCAGGGCCGGTGTCAGGGAGGATGGACGGGTGCCGAACCGCCTCGCGTCCGCGACCAGCCCCTACCTGCTCCAGCACGCCGACAACCCCGTGGACTGGTGGGAGTGGGGTGAGGACGCGTTCGCGGAGGCCCGCCGACGCGACGTGCCGGTGCTGCTCTCGGTGGGGTACAGCGCCTGCCACTGGTGCCAGGTTACGGTGTTGCTCCTACGATCAGCACGTCATGCGCGAATTCCCGGGATTGCTGTCGGTCTGGTTGACACCGGTTGTGTCGATCAGGCGGCTGCCTGGGCGGCGTTGTCGGTGAAGGCTAGCTCGAACTCGACGGGGGTCAGCCGGCCCAGGCCGCGCTGGCGTCGCCGGCGGTTGTAGGTGTGCTCGATCCAGTGAACGATCGCGTAGTGCAGGTCCTCGCGGGTGCGCCAGGCCTGGGAGTTCAGGACGTTGCGCTGGAGCAGTGCCCAGAAGCTCTCCATCGCCGCGTTGTCTCCGGCGGACGCGACGCGGCCCATCGAGCCCTTCAGCCCCGCGGCCTTCAGGACGGCCTGGAAGCTCCGGGCGCGGAACTGCGATCCTCGGTCGGCGTGGACGATGACGACGCCGTCCGGCTGGCGCCTGGCGATCGCTGCGCGCAGCGCTCCGACGGCCAGGTCGGCGGTCATCCGGCCGGAGATGGCGTAGCCGACGATCCGGTTGGAGAACAGGTCCAAGCTCCGCGCAGCAGTAGACCTTGCCCTCGCCGGTGGGGTGCTCGGTGATGTCGGTAACCCATTTGCGGTTCGGCTCATCGGACGTGAAGTCCCTGCGGATGTGATCGTCGTGGACCGCGGGGCCCGGCCTCTTGCCGCGGCGGCCCTTGCGCACCGTCGTGGACCACAGACGCTGCTGCGAACACAGACGCCAAACTCGGCGCTCCCCGACGTCGATGCCGGCACGCTCGAGCTCGTCCGCCAGGAACCGGTAGCCGAACGCCGGATCATCAGCATGCGCGTCGATCAGCGCGTTGATCGCGTACGCATCCTCCAGGTCCCGCTGCGGAACCGGGTCCTTGCACCAGGCGTAGTACGCCTGGGTCGAGAAGCCGAGCACCCCGCAGGCCAACCGCACCGAGAAGCCCTCGGCGGCCAGGTCACGGACCAGCGGGTACGTCATTTTGGGAGCGTCGACGCCGCGAAGTAGGCCGCGGCACGCCGCAGGATCTCGTTCTCCATCTCCAGCCGCCGCTTGTCACGGCGCAGCTGGACGATCTCGGCTTGCTCCGACGAGGTCTGGCCGTCCTTGATCCCGTCGTCGACGTCGGCCTGCTTCATCCAGCGGCGCACGGACTCCTCCGCCACCCCGAAATCGACAGCGACCTCCGCGACGCTCAGATCGCCGCGACGGGCGACCGTGACCACGTCCCTCTTGAACTCCGGTGGGTACCTCTTCGGCATGACGGACATCCTCCCGCGAGACCACGTCCCGCAATAGAAGGTGTCAACTCAACCGACAGCAATCCCAGGCGAGGAACCCCGTGGCGACGTCACATCTGGCATCAAGCAACGAGGTGAATACGGCCCGCGGGCGTGCTTGCAGGTGCAGGACTGGGCTCAAGACTCAGTCAGCAGCCAAGCCAGCGACTGCTGCCGGATCTCCAACATGGCCAGGACAACAATGCCGACGCTGATGAGTAGCCAGCGCAGGCGTGCGGATGGGCACCAGGAAACGTTGATCCAACGGTGGGTGAGCGCGCCGACCACTGAACGGACGACGAGGGTTGCAGCACCGATGACGGTCAGCAGGCCCAGTGGGTTGTAGGTCCACGCCAGACCCCACTGACCCAGGATGGTCAACCGTGCCGAGCGCGTTCCGCCGCACAGCGGGTCCATGATGCCCAGACGGTGCAAGGGTCCATGCAGGTCGATGCTAGGCAGTCCAGCCACCGCGAGGACCGCAGCAACAACGACCACCCCGAGCGCGAAGACAGTGGCCAGGCGATGCCCGTCTGCGGTGTCGACACGTACGGTCGGCTGCGAAGGCGCCACCGACTCCATGGCGACAGTGTGGCCTCCGTGACGCCGTCTGCCGAGGCGTCGGAGCAGCTCCCCGCGAATCTTCAAGCAACCTTCATCAAGACGGGGCGGCATCGATCCCCGGCGCGCGCACAGTTGATCTCGGAGCGTCCGTTGGGCGCACCGCGGATCGGAGGCCCCCATGCACAACATGTCCGTCAAGCACGTGTTCATCGCTATCGCGGCACTCGCACTCGCCGTCCTCGGTCTCACCTCGTTCGGGCTGCCGTGGGCGACGGTCCTTCCCCTGGCCGTCATCGCCCTGTGTC
>JAFIHP010000400.1 GCA_017849335.1 Actinomycetales bacterium
CGGCGCGACCGTCTGGGACTGGGCGGGCCACGAGGTCGAGGGCGAGGAGCCGGACATCGTGCTGGCGGGCGCCGGTGATGTCGTGACGGCCAAGACGCTCGCCGCCGCGCAGATCCTGCGCGAGCGGGTGCCGCACCTGCGGGTACGTGTCGTCAACGTCGTCGACCTCATGTCGATGATCCGCCCGAAGGACCATCCCCACGGCATGACCGACCGGTACTTCGACGAGCTCTTCACCGACGACCGCGATGTCGTGTTCGCCTTCCACGGGTACCCGGGCGTCGTCCACGCGCTCGTGCACGGCCGGCCGAACGCCGACCGGTTCCGCGCTCGCGGGTTCCTGGAGCGCGGCACGACGACGACGCCGTTCGACATGGTGCGTCGCAACCGGGTCGACCGGTACCACCTGGTGATGGACGCCTTGAACAACGCGCGCCGGACGGTGCGCGGCAGCGAGGACCTGTACGCGTGGTGCGAGGCCCAGCTCGGTCGCCACGACGCGTACGTGGTGGAGCACCTGGAGGACCTGCCCCAGGTCCGCGACTGGTCGTGGGGCGACGCGATCGAGCAGGCCGACTAGGGACGACGGAGTGTCCGACAGCCTCTACCTGACGTCGACCACGATCCGCGCCGGCAAGGCGGTCGTTGCGCTGGGAGTACTGGAGTCACTGGCGCGCCACGTCGGCCGGATCGGGGTCTTCCGCCCGATCGTCGACGGCGA
The DNA here is from genome assembly GCA_017849335.1 of Actinomycetales bacterium. GTDB lineage: Bacteria > Actinomycetota > Actinomycetes > S36-B12 > S36-B12 > UBA10649. Next base: position 722 of record JAFIHP010000400.1, read on the forward strand.
CGGTGCCCACGACGCCCTGCTCGGCCTGCTCACCGACCGCTTCCAGCTCGATGGCGAGCATGCGGTCGGGCTGACCTACGCGCAGGCCGCGACCTACGTGGACGAGGACGGCGACGCGCGCCTCGTCGCCCACCTGGCCGACGAGTTCCTGCACCTGAAGGAGCGCTACGACTTCGTCCTGGTCATCGGCACGGACTTCACCGGACCCGCTCCGTCGACCGAGCTCGCGCTCAACGCCCGGCTCGCCGCCAACATGGGCTCGCCGGTGCTCGCCGTCGTCAACGGGCACGGGCTCGACGAGGGGGCCGTGCTCAACGCGATCGACTCGTCGACGGGCCAGCTGACCCGCCTGGGCGCGTCGATCGTCGCGACCGTCGTGAACCGCGTCGACCCGGAGCGGATCGAGGCCGTTCGGGCGAGGCTGCGCGCCGAGCCGCACCGCGCGCCCGTGTACGCCCTGCGCGACCTGCCGGTCCTGTCGGCGCTCACGGTCGAGGAGGTCGCGGACGGACTGGGCGGTGTCGTGATCGCCGGGACGACCGAGAGCCTGCAGCGCGAGGTCGACGACTACGTCGCCGGATCCGGCCACCTGCAGACGGTGCTCCCGGTGCTGTCCGACGGCGCGCTCGTCGTCGCGTCCGGGGATCGATCCGACATCGCGGTCGGCGCCGCCGCGTCGGCGCTCAGCCGGGACATGCCGACCCCGTCCGGCGTGGTGCTGACGTGCGGGCACCGGCCGGACCCGATGACGCTCTCGCTCCTGGAGGCGTCGGGCCTGCCGGTCGTCGCGGTCGTGCCCGACACGTATCGCACGCTGCACGCCCTGGAGGGGCTGCGTGGCGAGATCCGCCCGACCAGCCGGCGCAAGATCGCGGCGGCGCTGGGGGAGTTCAACGCCGCGGTCGGCGCCGAGGAGCTGGGGGCGCTCGTCCGGCTGTCGCAGCCGCATGCCGTCACGCCGCTGATGTTCAGCATCGGCCTGCTGGACCGGGCGCGCGCTGACCGGCGGCGTGTCGTCCTTCCCGAGGGCACCGACGAGCGTGTGCTCCAGGCGGCGGAGGAGCTGGTGCAGGCGGGCGTCGTGCACATCACGCTCCTCGGCAGTCCGCAGGAGGTCGTCGCGAAGGCGATCGCGGCCGGTGTCGACCTGGCCGGTATCGACATCGTCGACCCGTCGACCTCGCCGCTGCGGGAGGAGTTCGCCGACGCGTACGTGGCGCTGCGCGCGCACAAGGGCGTGACGTGGGAGGCCGCGTTCGACACCATGGCCGACGTCTCGTACTTCGGGACGATGCTCGTGCACACCGGTCGCGTCGACGGCATGGTGTCGGGCGCCGCTCACACCACGGCGCACACGATCCGGCCGGCGCTGGAGATCATCCGCACCACGCCCGACGCGAGCCTGGTGTCGAGTGCCTTCTTGATGTGCCTGCCGGACCGGGTCCTCGTCTTCGCCGACTGCGCGGTGAACCCGGACCCGACGGCGGAGCAGCTGGCCGACATCGCCATCAGCAGCGCGGAGACCGCGCGCGCGTTCGGGGTCGAGCCGCGGATCGCGATGGTGTCGTACTCGACCGGCTCGTCCGGCTCGGGCACCGACGTCGACAAGGTCCGCCGCGCGACGGAGCTGGTTGCCGACCGCCGGCCCGACCTGCCGCTCGCGGGCCCGATCCAGTACGACGCCGCCGTGGACGAGGGCGTGGGGGCGGCGAAGATGCCGGGGAACCCGGTGGCCGGCCACGCGACGGTCCTGATCTTCCCCGACCTGAACACGGGCAACACGACCCACAAGGCCGTCCAGCGGTCGGCTCCGGCGGTCGCCGTCGGACCCGTCCTCCAGGGGCTGCGCAGGCCGGTCAACGACCTGTCCCGCGGGTGCACCGTGCCCGACATCGTCAACACGGTCGCGATCACGGCGGTGCAGGCGCAGCAGGTCGCCGACGGGGCAGCGGTGCTCGCATGAGCCGGGTCCTCGTCGTCAACTCGGGCTCCTCGAGCCTGAAGTACCAGCTCGTCGATCCGTCGACGGGGGAGTGGATCGCCAAGGGCCTGGTGGAGCGGATCGGCGAGTCGACGTCGTCGGCCCGGTACCAGCGCGCCGGCCAGGAACCGGTCGAACGGGAGCTCGTCCTGGCGGACCACGCGGCGGCGCTGGCCGCGGTCCTGGAGCGGCTGGCCGGCGACGGCGGCCTCCTCGACGGCCTCGTCGCCGTGGGTCACCGGATCGTCCACGGCGGACCGTCGTTCCGGACCCCGGTGATCGTCGACGACGCCGTCGATGCGGCGATCGAGCAGGTGGTGCCCTTGGCGCCGCTGCACAACCCGGCAGCACTCGTCGGCATCCGGGTCATGCGCCGCCTGCTCCCCGACGTGCCGCAGGTCGCGGTGTTCGACACGGCGTTCCACGCGACGATCCCGGCGCCGGCGTACACGTACGCGATCCCAGCGGCCCTGGCCAGCAGGCACCGGATCCGCCGCTACGGGTTCCACGGCACGAGCTACCAGTACGTGACTCGGCAGGCGGCCGCACTGTTGCAGGTCCCGACGAACGAGGTGAACCTGATCGTCTGCCATCTCGGCAACGGCGCCTCGGTCGCCGCGGTGCGCGGCGGGATGAGCGTGGACACGTCGATGGGCCTGACGCCGCTGCAGGGGCTGGTCATGGGGACGCGGTCCGGCGACCTCGATCCTGCGGTGGTGCCGTACCTCGTGCGGGAGGCCGGCATGTCGCTGGACGACGTCGACCGGATGCTGAACTCCGAGAGTGGGCTCAAGGGCCTGTCGGGCGAGCAGGACATGCGCGCGGTGCGCGCGCTGGCCGACGCCGGGGACGCCGCGGCGCGGCTGGCCCTGGAGGTGTACGCGTACCGGATCCGCACGTACATCGGTGCGTACCTGGCCCACCTGCCCGGGCTGCACGCCCTGGTGTTCACCGCCGGGATCGGGGAGAACGACGCCGCCCTGCGACGCGACGTGTGCCTGCCGCTGGCCCATCTGGGGTTCCGTCTCGACCAGGGTCGCAACCTCGTGCCGTCCGGTCAGGCGCGCGCGATCGACGACTCGTCGGGACGTCCGCGCATC
>JAFIHP010000401.1 GCA_017849335.1 Actinomycetales bacterium
GCCCACGCCTCCACCCCCGCCACGTACGCCGCGAACCGCTGCACCTGCTGCAGATACGTCACCGCCTCATCAGCCGTGAGCGCACCCAGCTCGATCCGATCCAGATCGCACAGCAGACCGCTGTCGACCGGCCGCGCACACACCATCCCCAACCGCACCGCATCGTCGACAACGACCTCGACCTCACCCACCACGGCACCCTCATCGGGGCCACCAGGGAGCTCGCGGGTGTCATCGAACATACGTACAGAATACTCGAGTGGGCTGACAAACGCAACCTCCCGGGGTCACAAAAGCGTTGCAGAACAAGCGCTATCGCGCTAACGACCGGCTTAGCTCCTCGACGTGCGGCAGGGTCAGAAGTGCGTCGTCTTGTGGGGGAGTCCGGCACGGTCGTAGGTGACCCACTCACCGGTCTGCTCGCCGTCGCGGAACGAGCCGGACCGCAGGATGGTGCCGTCGCGGCGGAACCACTCCCACTTCCCGTGCATCCGGTCGGCCTTCATGCGACCACGGAGCTTCAGGGTGCCGTTGTCGTAGAACTCGCGCATCTGGCCGGACGACTTCGGGTAGCCGCCGTTGACCTCCTCGATGCGAGCGGCGAGGATCCGCTTCAGCAACGGGGCGGGGAACGCGCGATCACGATCGAACCCGATCGTGCCCTTCGCCCGGATGCGGTCGCCGAGCTCGGTCGCGAACTGCTCGAGCACCCGACCGCTGTAGGGGAACAGGCTGTTGTGCTTCGCGAACCCGTCGAGTCCGACCACGGCCGGTCCGGACGCGTCCTCGAGCTTGAAGGTCGGCATTCCGTACGAGATGACCTCGACCGCGCCGGGAAGTGCCTTGCGAATGGTGGCGACGGTCGCGGCGAGCGCCGCCCGTTGCGGATCGTCGAACTGCTCCAGATGCTCGTCGATGACGGTCACGAGAAGGTCACCCCCTGGGCCAGCGGCAGGTCGTGCGAGTAGTTCACCGTGTTCGTGGCTCGCCGCATGTAGGCACGCCATGCGTCGGAGCCCGACTCCCGGCCGCCGCCGGTCGACTTCTCGCCGCCGAACGCTCCGCCGATCTCCGCGCCGGAGGTGCCGATGTTCACGTTGACGATGCCGCAGTCGGATCCCGCGGCGGACATGAACGCCTCGGCCTCGCGCTGGTCGAGCGTGAAGATGCTGGACGAGAGCCCCTGCGGGACGTCGTTGTTCAGCGCGACGGCGTCGTCGAGCTCCCGGTAGGTCATGACGTACAGGATGGGGGCGAACGTCTCGCGGCGCACGACGTCGGTCTGCGCCGGCATCCGAACCAGGGCGGGGCGCACGTAGGCGGCGTCGGGCGCGCCCTCGACAGGGACGCGGTCGCCGCCGGTGACGACCGTCCCGCCGTCGGAGACGGCGTCGGCCACGGCCTCCTGCATCCGCTCGAACGCCCCCAGGTCCAGCAGCGGCCCCACGAGCACGCCGTCGTCGAACGGGTCGCCCACCCGCAGCCCGTCGAAGGCCCGGGCCACCCGGCCGACCAGCTCGTCGACCACCGACTCGTGGGCGATGACGCGCCGCAGTGTCGTGCAGCGCTGTCCGGCCGTACCGGCGGCGGCGAAGACGATGCCGCGGACCGCGAGGTCAAGGTCGGCCGACGGCGCGACGACGGCCGCGTTGTTGCCCCCGAGCTCGAGGATCGAGTGCCCGAATCGCGCGGCGACGCGGGGGCCGATCTCCGCTCCCATCCGTTCGGACCCTGTGGCGCTGACAACCGCCACCTGCCGGTTGTCGACGAGTGCGGGCGCCGCGTCGCGCGTCGCGAGCGTCAGGACGTGCACGTCCGCCGGCGCGCCCGACTCGGCGATGGCCCGGTCGAGCAACGCGGCGCAGGCCAACGCGGTCGCCGGCGTGCGCTCCGAGGGCTTCCAGACGACCGTGTCGCCGCAGACGAGCGCAATGGCGGTGTTCCATGCCCACACCGCCACCGGGAAGTTGAACGCGGAGATGACGCCGACGACCCCGCGTGGGTGCCAGGTCTCCATCAGCCGGTGCCCCGGGCGCTCGGACGGCATCGTGCGGCCCTCGAGCTGGCGCGACAGTCCGACGGCGAGGTCGCAGACGTCGACCATCTCCTGCACCTCGCCGAGCGCCTCCGCGCGGATCTTGCCCACCTCGAGCTGCACGAGGTCGGCGAGCTCGTCCCGGTGCGCCTCGAGGATCCGGCCGAGGGCCTTCACGAGCTGACCGCGCACGGGGGCGGGGGTCGTGCGCCACGTCCCGAACGCGGCGTGCGCACGCGCGACGGCGGCGTCGATCCCGGCCGCGTCGGCGGCCGGCACCGAGAACAGCTCCGTCCCGGTCACGGGCGAGCGCACCGTGAGGGTCTGGCGGCTCTGCGTGGCGGCGGCGTCGAGCGCGAGCAGGTCGACGCCGCAGGACGCGAGAGCCGCCCGGGCACGTGCGGCGAGGTCAGCGGTGGTCGGCGTGCGGTACGGGCTCGTCACGCGGCCCATCCTGCCTCGCCCGGAGCCGGGACGGGCGACGGTCAGATGATGCGGATCGTCACGGTGCTGCCCTTGGGGATGCTCGTCCCGGCGGGCGGATCCTGGCTGATGACCCGGTCGAGCGGGGTGAAGCCTCCCTCGATGACGTTCGCCCGCAGACCCAGCTTGCGCAGCGCGGCGACGGCGTCGCCCTTGTGCATGTCGATCAGCTTCGGGACGGTGACCGGCGGCGGGCCCTTCGAGACGACCAGCGCGACGGTCGAGCCGGAGTCCACGATCTTCCCCTCGCCCGGCTTCACGGAGATCACGTCACCGTCGTCGACCGACTCGGAGTACTTCTGGGTGACGTCGACCTTCAGCCCCGCATCTGCCAGTGCCGCGCGCGCGTTCGACGCCTTCTTGCCGACGACCGCGGGCACCGGGACCGGCTTGGGTCCCTTGGAGATCACCACGTCGACCGGGGTGTCCCGCTTGACCTGCGCGCCGGCCTTCGGGTCGCTGGAGACCACCGTGCCGGCCGCGGCCTTGTCGTCGAAGGCCTCCTTGACGGTGCCGAGCGCCAGGTTCGCCGCCGCGAGCGCGTCCGCGACGGCGGACTGCTCGACGCCCTTCAGCGGAGGGACGGCGTACCGCTCGGGTCCCTTCGAGACCACGACACCCACCTGGCTTCCGACCCGCACGCCCTCCCCGGCCGGCGGGTCGCTACTGATGATCTGCTCGGCCGGCACCGTCTCGCTGAACGCCTCCTCGGTGACGGTCAGCGTCAGCCCGGCGTCGAGTGCGTCCAGCGCCTTCGTCGCCTCGGCGACGCTGCTGCCGTCGACCTGGGGCATCGTCACGGACCGTCCCGGACCTGCCGCCAGGTACCAGCCGCCGAAGATGCTCGCGAGGACGGCGAGTACCAGGAGCACGACGAACAGCGGAGCGCGGCTGCGGCGCGACCGAGGCGCACGGGGCTGCTGCGTCGGTGTCGTGCGGGCCTCGGCCGAGGTGGTCGGGGCACGCGGAGGGACCTTCGACGGGGGAGCCGTTCCTGCCGCGAGCTCGGCGGCCATCGCGGTGTCGACGACGAGGGTGTCGCGGGCGTCGACGAACGGCTGCGGGGGCGGGAGGATCGCGCGGACCCGGCGGACGTCGGCGAGGAAGTCGTACGCGTTCTGGTAGCGCAGTCCGGGGTCGCGCCGGGTGGCGGTGACGACCAGCGCGTCGACGTCGGGCGGGATCGGGCGCCCCGAGGCGGACGGGGGCGGGACGTCGGAGTTCACGTGCTGGTAGGCGACGGACAGCGGGCTCTCGCCCGCGTGCGGCACCTGCCCGGTGATCATCTCGTACAGCAGGATCCCGGCGGCGTAGACGTCGGAGCGTCCGTCGGCCTCGCCGCGCTCGACCTGTTCGGGCGACAGATAGGCGACGGTGCCGATGATCATGCCCTGCGTGACGGACTGGCCGTCGGTCGCCATCGCCCGGGCCAGGCCGAAGTCGGCCACCTTGACCCGGCCGTCGTCGGAGATGAGGACGTTCTCCGGCTTGATGTCGCGGTGGACGAACCCGGCCGTGTGCGCAGCGGCCAGGGCCTCGAGCACCGGGTCGAGGAACACCAGTGCCTGCTCGGACGTCAGCGGCCCGAACTCGCGCAGCACGTCCCGCAGCGTGCGGCCGGGGACGTACTCCATCGCGAGGTAGACGGTGTCGCCGTCGCGCCCCTGGTCGTAGACGGCCACGACGTGGCTGTGGGTCAGCCGGGCGGCCGCCCGTGCCTCCCGCTGGAACCGGGCGACGAACGCGTCGTCGTGAGCCAGGTGCGCGTGCATGATCTTGAGCGCCACCACGCGGTCCAGGCGCAGGTCGAGCGCCTCGTAGACCGTGGCCATGCCGCCTCGGGCGAGCTGGGAGATGATCCGGTACCGGCCGTCGACAGTGCTGCCGACCAGACCGTTGCTCACCCGTGCGAGTCTAGGTTGCGCCCCGAAGGCCCCGGCGGTGCCACGCCCGCCCGGTCCCGACCCGCCGCCACCGCCTCGCGGACCGTCGCCACGCGGACGTCGAGATCGCCTGTGACGCGCACCACGTGGGCGCCTCGGGGGCCCAGCGCCGTCGTCACGATGCCGGACAGGATGCGATCGGCTGCCGCGCGGTAGTGCGGACCGTCGCGCACGCCTGGGTCGGCCTGCCATGGCACGTCGCGCGCGCACCACGCCAGCACGTCGTACGCGAGGGCGTCGTCGACCCCCTCGGCGACGAGCGAGTCGTTCTCGAAGTACAGAGCGCTGTACACCGCTGTCATCAACGGGGCCGGATCGACCACCACGACGGCGTCGCGTGCGGCCGCCGCGACCGCCCGGGCCACGGCGTCCGACTGGCGGCCCAGGACGCCGGCCTGTTCGTCGCGGTGGGGGGCGCGGCCGTGCTGCTGGACGAAGGCCCGGACAGCCTCCGGGACGACCTCGGCGCCGATCTGCGCGGCGAGGGCAGCGGCCAGGGTCGACTTCCCCGTGCACTCCCCGCCGAGGAGCCCGACCAGCAGCGGCACAGCACGTCCCTTCGGCCCGCGAGATGATGCCCGGGTGGGTCGGCTCTCGTACGTCGCGATTCTGGCATTCGTGCTGGTCGGGTGCCTGTGGCTGGAGGTCGCGCTGCGGACACGCGTGCTCCGGCGCTGGCGGCGGCTGCTGCTCGCTGTCGTTCCGGTCGTCGTGGTCTTCTACGCGTGGGACGCCTACGCGATCTCGCGCGGGCACTGGTCGTTCGACCCCACCCTCCTGCTGGGTGTGCGGCTGCCCGGCGACGTCCCGCTGGACGAGGTCCTGTTCTTCGCGGTCATCCCGCTGGCGGCGGTCCTGACGCTCGAGGCGGTCCGAAGCGTCAACCCGGGCTGGGGCGTGGGCGAGTCGGACGGCACGAAGCCCGAGCCCCGCCGGCCGGGCGGCAGCAGCGAGGAGGCCCCGTGACGTACACCGCGGTGGCCCTGCTCGCCGTCGTGCTCGTCGCTGCGGTGGACCTCTGGCTCCTGCGCACGCGCCTGCTGCGTCGGCGGGCGTTCTGGGCCGCCTACGCGATCATCGTGTTCTTCCAGCTCGTGACGAACGCCATGTTCACCGGCTTCGGGCTCGTCCGCTACGACGGGGACGCGATCATCGGCGGGTCGTCGCCGGCCGTCGGGCCGCCGGCGTTCCTCGGCGACGGTCGCATCGCCTTCGCACCGGTGGAAGACCTCCTCTTCGGGTTCGCGCTCGTCCTGCTGACCCTGACGCTGTGGGTGTGGTGGGGGCGACGGGGCGTGCAGCGCACGCCCACAGCAGGCCCGCCCGTGTGGCGCCGCCGCTGAGCAGCGCCCGCTCCGGCTCGGCTCCCGCCCCGGGTCAGCTGTGGAGGCGCGCGGCCGTCCAGGCGCGGACGAAGCGCGCGATCCGGCGGCGCTTGGGCACCGTGGCCCGGCGGCTGAAGACGTCGTAGCCCGCGCGTTCGACCTCGTCGGCGATGCCGCAGTACAGCTCGCGGGCGGCATCGATGCACGGACGGGACGACGGCGCGAGCAACGCGACCCCGGCCCGCGACCGGTCGGCGAGCTCGCGCACGCGCTGGACCTGGAAGGCCACCGCCCGGCGTACCTGCGGGGTCGCCTCCCGGCGCGACAGGACCTCGCGGTCGACGCCGAACCGGGCGAGCTCGTCGGCGGGCAGGTAGACCCGCCCGCGGTCGAGGTCCTCGCCGACGTCGCGCACGAAGTTCACCAGCTGGAACGCCACCCCCAGATCGACCGCGTACTGCGCCGCGTCCGGCGACGTCGGCTCGAGGACGGGCAGGACCTGCAGGCCGATCACCGACGCCGAGCCGTACACGTACTCGTAGAGATCCTCGTACGTCGCGTAGTCGGTGACGGTCAGGTCCATCGCCATGGAGTGCAGGAATGCCTCGAAGTGCTCGGTCGGGATGTTCCACCGGCCGGCCGTGTCGACCACGGCTCGCCGGACCGGGTCGGGCGAGTCGCCGGCCGCGAGGTCGGCGAGGAACGAGCGCCGCAGATCCTCCAGTCGAGCGGCGCGCGCGGCAGTGTCGAGCGGCGCGTCGAGGTCGTCGACGATCTCGTCGGCGTACCGGGCGAAGCCGTACAACGCGTGGACGAACGGGCGCTTGGCCCGCGGCAGCAGCAACGTCGCGAGGTAGTACGTGCGGCCGTACGAAGCGTTCAGCTGCCGGCACAGCTCGTACGACGCCCTCAGCTCGGGGTCGTGGATCCCTGCGGCGTCCAGGTCTCGAGTGCTCATCGCTGCCTCACGCCGGCCAGGTCATGTCGGCACGGTGACGACGGTCGTCGTCCGACATCGGGGTGATCCCGTCGTCGCCGAGCACGAGCGTCCGCTCCCGGGGGGAGGCCAGGAGGACGACGGCCACGACGGCGAACGCCAGCACGTAGACGACCACGTCGGCGATGTCGGTGATGTTGTCGGCGTTGGTCGACGTCTCGATCATGCCGTGGACCGTGAAGCCCGCCGTGACGACGACGAGCACGCGCAGCCAGACGCGTGACAGACCCGTCGCCGCGAAGAGCGGGAGCGCCCACAGCAGGTACCACGGCTGGACCACTGGTCCCAGGAGGACGACGGCGCCGAACGCGATCGCCGCCCCGCGGACGGGACTGCGGCCACCGGGACGCAGCACCAGGTAGCCGACGACGACGACGGCAGCGGCGAGGCCGATCGTGCGCGTCACCTGCAGCGGCAGCTCCCAGTCGATCGTCCACCCGAGCGCGGTGGTGCCCATCCCGGTGAGCTTGCCGATGGCGGTCGACGGCGACAGCCACGTGAGCACGCCCGACGGGGTTCCGAACGCCGCGGTCACGAAGCCACGTCCCGCCCCGGCGACCAGGAACACGGAGGCGAGTGTCGCACCGAGAACGACGATCGACAGGGCCCACGACCGGATGCGGTCCGACCACCGTCCGTCCCGGCCGGCCCAGAGCAGGCCGACGAACGGCAGGGCGATGATCGCGACCGGCTTGATCGCGACCGCGAGGCTCACTGCCACGGCGCCCCATAGGCAGCGTCGCTGCGCGGCCAGCAGGAGCCCGGTCGCCGCCAGACCGACCGTCAGGGCGTCGTTGTGCGCGCCGCAGACGAAGTGCATGACGATCATCGGATTGAGCACGCCGGCCCACAGCGCTCGGTCGGCGTCGACCCCGTGCATCGCGGCGAGCCGCGGCACGCTCCAGGCGAGCAGGACGACGCCCGCCACGGCGACCAGCCGGAACAGAAGCATCCCCAGGTAGGCGTTCGGGTGGGCGAACGTGCTGATCGTGCGCTCGACCAGGAGGAACGCCGGGCCGTACGGCGTCGGCGACTCGACCCACATCGGGTCCGCGCCGTCGTCGAACCAGCCGGGGATGACGTCGATGCCGGTGGTGGTCGGGTCGTAGCCCGCCGCGTACACGCGCCCCTGTGCGTAGTACGAGTAGACGTCGCGGCTGAACATGGGGGGTGCGAGCAGCAGCGGGAACGACCACAGCGCGAGCACGCCCGCCATCTCCCGCAGTCGCGGCTGGTCGTGCTCGAGCTGCCGGTCGTGGAGCTCGGCACCCAGCAGCAGCCATGCCTGCAGGAGCACCGCCAGCCCGATGATCACCATGGCGCGGGCGGTGAGCGACCCGCCGACGGTCGTCCGCAGGACCCCGACGATCGGGCCGTCGGAGAGGTCCGAGGTGAGCGGGAGCCAGCCGATGCCGAGGGCGCCGACGGCCATCAGGGTCGTCCCGACGAGCCCGGGCAGACCGTGCCGTACGGCGAAGGGCGGGGGAGCACTCACCCCCGGGCGCCCGCGAGGTCGATCGCCCGTGAGCGGTAGGTCGGGTCGGGGCCCGTCACCCGCTCGGCCGCCAGCCGGCCGGAGACCAGGACCATCGGCACCCCGACGCCGGGCTGGGTGCCGGAGCCGACGAAGACGACGTTCTGGCCCCACCGGTTGCCCGGGCGGAACGGCCCGGTCTGCGTGAACGTGTGCGCGGCCGCGAACGGCGTTCCGCGCTCCATCCCGCGGGCCTGCCAGTCCAGCGGCGTGGTGACGTCGAGCACCTCGACGCCGTCGGCGAAGCCGATGTACCCGCGGTCTTCGAGGACGCCCATCGCCTCCTGGGCGTAGCGGGGTCCCTCGGTCCGCCAGTCGATGTCCGCGGTCAGGTTGGGGGTGGGCAGCAGCACGTAGTAGGCGTGCCCGCCGTCCGGGGCCAGCGACGGGTCCGAGTGCGTCAGGTCCGACACGAAGATGCTCGGGTCCCGCATCAGCCGTCCACCGGACACGACGTCGTCGAACACCTCGCGCCAGGCGCGCCCGAAGTGCAGGTTGTGGTGGGCGATCTGCCGGTAGCCGGCGCGCGAGCCGGCCAGCAGCAGCAGGCAGGAGGGGGAGTAGCGCAGCCGGCGGACGGACCATGGCTCGATCCCCAGGAGGTCGCGGTAGGCGACCGGAAGGTCCGGATTGAGGACCACGACGTCGGCGGGGATCCGCTCGCCGTCGGCCGTGCGCACCGCCACGGCCCGGTCGCCGTCGCGTTCGACCGAGGTCACGTCGGTGTCGTAGCGGAAGTCCACGCCGTGGGCCTGCGCCGCGGCAGCCATCGCGACCGGGAGCGCGTGCATGCCGCCCTCGGGGACGAAGACGCCGGCGACCGAGTCCATGTACGAGATGACCGCGTACAGCGCGAGCGCCTGCTGCGGCGACACTCCGGCGTACATCGCCTGGAACGAGAACACGCGCTGCGTCCGGGGGTCGTCGAGGTAGCGGTCGACGCGCGGCGCCAGGCGTCCGAACGCGCCCATCGCCACCAGCCGGGCGAGCTCGGGGGTGAGCAACCCGAGCGGGGAGTCGAGGTTGCTGTCGATGAACCGGTCGAACTCCAACGTGTAGAGCCGCGCGACGTAGTCGACGTGCCGGCGGTAGCCGGCCGCCTCGGCCGGGCCGATGGAGGCGGCGATCTCCGCCGCCATCGCCTCGACGTCCGCCCGGACGTCGAGGCGGCTCCCGTCGGGGAAGAACGCGCGGTACAGCGGATCCAGGGGACGCAGGGTCAGCCAGTCCTCCATCGACTCGCCGACGCAGTCGAAGGCGTCTGCGATGAGGTCCGGCATCGTGAGGACGGTCGGCCCGGTGTCGAACCGGTACGTGCCGCTCGCGCCGGCGAGCTCGCGCCGTCCGGCGCGTCCGCCGGGGACGGATGCCCGCTCCAGCACGGTGACCTGGCGTCCGGCACCCGCGAGGCGGAGCGCGGCGGACAAGCCGCCCAGGCCGGCGCCTACGATGACCACCCGGTCGGTCGGGCCCTGCACGGTGTTCATCCAGTCCTCCGGGTCGCGGCGAGAGCGAGGTCGGCGAGCACCGAGCGTGCCGACGGCTCGAGGTCGGTGGTCGCAAGGGCGTCGAGGGCGTCCGCGAGCATCCGCTCGATCAGCTGCTCGACCTCGTCGACGGCCCCCGTGTCGACGAGCACCTCGCGGAGGGCGTCGACGCCGGCCTGATCGAGGCCTGGGTCGCCGAGGAGCCGCCGGACGAGATCGGCCTGCGCTGCGGTGGCGCGCTCCACCGCGAGCGCGACGAGGACCGTCCGCTTGCCCTCGCGCAGGTCGTCCCCGGCCGGCTTGCCGGTCTGCGCAGGGTCGCCGAACACGCCGAGCACGTCATCGCGGAGCTGGAACGCCTCTCCGAGTGGAAGCCCGTACGCGGTGTAGGCCGCGACGACGTCGGCAGGCGCGCCGGCGACGGCGGCTCCGAGGTGCAGGGGCCGTTCGACGGTGTATTTGGCGGCCTTGAACCGTACGACGCGCAGGGCCCGCCCGACCGATCCGCCACCGCGAGCCTGCTCGCGGAGGTCCAGGTACTGCCCGACCATCACCTCGGTGCGCATCTCGTCGTAGACGCGCTTGGCACGCTCGAGCGCCGAGGCCGACAGTCCCGATCCCAGCAGGGTCTCGTCGGACCAGGCCAAGCACAGGTCGCCGAGCAGGATCGCGGCACCGGCACCGAAGGACTCGGCCGACCCGTGCCAGTCCGACTCCCGGTGCAGTCCGGCGAATCGCCGGTGGATCGCCGGCTGGCCGCGCCGGGTGTCGGAGCCGTCCATCACGTCGTCGTGGATCAGTGCGGACGCCTGAAGGAACTCCAGCGACGCGGCCGCCCGCAGGGCTGCCTCGTCGTCGGACGGATCGCCGCCCGCCGCGCGCCAGCCCCAGTAGGCGAACGCCGGGCGCACGCGCTTGCCGCCGGCGAGGAGTGCCGTGAGCGCGTCGGTGAGCTCGGCCAGCTCGGGAGCGATCGCGCGAACGCTGGTCGCGTAGCGGTCGAGCGCGGCGTCGATGGTGAGCTGGACACGCTGACGCAGGTCGGCGGCGTCCAGCGGGGACTGCTCGGTGGGCACCCTCCGAGCCTAGGGGCGCGCCCTCGCGCACGACGCCGGTGTTACCCGTACGTCACCAAGGCCCCCTTAAGGTGTGGGCATGCGTGCGGACGACTCCCTGGGACAGGTGCTGTCCGGCGGCTCCCGGTCGTTCTCCTTCGAGCTGTTCCCGCCCAAGACGGCCGACGGTGAGCGACAGCTCTGGCAGACGGTTCGGGAGATCGAGGCGCTTCGTCCCACCTTCGTCTCGGTCACGTACGGCGCCGGCGGCTCCACGCAGGACCGGACCGTGCGCCTGACCGGCGAGATCGCTGCGGACACCACCTTGACCCCGGTGGGACATCTGACCTGCGTCGGCGCGTCCCGCGACGAGCTGCGCGAGGTCGTCGGGCAGTACGCGGCCGCCGGGGTCCGGACGATGCTCGCTCTGCGCGGCGACCCGCCCCGTGGCCGGGACACGGCCTGGGTGCCCCACCCGGACGGACTGCGCCACGCGAACGAGCTGGTCGAGCTCATCCGCTCGCTCGGATCCTTCAGCGTCGGCGTGGCGGCGTTCCCCGAGGGGCATCCGGAGTCCGTCGACCGCGACGAGGACGCTCGGGTGCTGGCGCTCAAGCAGCAGGCCGGCGCCGAGTTCGCGGTCACCCAGCTGTTCTTCCGGGTCGAGGACTACGAGCGGATGGTCGACCTCGCGGGCCGGCACGGCGTCACCATGCCGATCGTGCCGGGCATCATGCCCGTCACGAACGTCGCGCAGATCGAGCGGTTCGCGGCCCTGTCGGGCGCGCAGTTCCCGGCTGACCTCGCCGCCCGGTTCCACGCCGTCGCAGACGACCCGGAGGCCGTCGTGCGACTGGGGGTCGACGTGGCCGCCGAGATGAGCCAGCGACTCCTCGAGCTGGGGGCGCCGGGGTTGCACTTCTACACGCTCAACCGCTCGCGATCGACGATCGAGGTGTACCAGGCGCTCGGCCTGGGCGCGGCTACGGGCTAACCGGCGGGTGTGACATGACGCTCGACGGGCTCGCACCGGCCCTGCTCGTCGGGGCCGCCGTCGCCCTCGTGGCCATCCTCAGCGTCCGGCTCGCCGGGCGTCTCGGCGTGCCGGGCCTGCTGCTGTACCTGGTGCTCGGGCTCGTGCTGGGCGCGGTGTTCCCGCCGCTGCACGTCGAGAACGCCGAGGTGGCCACCGCGCTCGGCTTCTGCGCCCTCGTCCTGATCCTGGCGCAAGGCGGGCTCACGACCCGGGTGTCGGAGCTACGGCCGGTGCTGTGGCCCGCCCTGACGCTGGCGTCGGTGGGCATCGTGGTCTCGATCGTCGTGGTCGCGGTGCCTCTCATCGTCCTCGGGGTGGAGACGCGGACCGCGGTCCTCATCGGAGCGGTGCTCGCGGCGACCGACGCGGCTGCGGTGTTCTCCGTCATGCGCGGGATGCGGATCACGACCCGGGTCCGGACGCTGCTGGAGGCCGAGGCGGGCTTCAACGACGCGCCGGTCGTGGTGATCGTCGCCGTGGTGTCGGCGGGCGACTTCGGCAGCTCGCCGTGGTGGCAGCCGCCGTTGTTGATCCTGGCCGAGCTCGTCGGTGGTGCCCTCGTCGGGGCGGTGGTCGGGTTCGGTGGTCGCTGGCTGCTGCCGCGGCTGGCGCTCCCGGCGGTCGGGCTCTACCCGATCGCTGCGCTGGCACTGCTCGTCGGCGCGTTCGGCGCGGGCCAGTGGCTGCACGTGTCCGGGTTCATCGCCGTCTACGTGGCGGCCGTCATCATCGGCTCGGCCGCCCGGCTGCCGCATCGGCGGTCGATCATCGGGTTCTCGGACGGCCTGGCCTGGGTCGCGGAGATCGGGCTGTTCGTCATGCTCGGCGCCCTGGCGAGCGTGAGCCGCCTGCCCCAGGCGATCCCGCTGGCGATCGTCGTGGCGGGCTTGATCATCGTGCTCGCCCGGCCGATCGCCGCCGGGGTGTCGCTGCTGCCGTTCCGCGTTCCCGTTCCGGAGGTCGCGTTCGCCGGCATCGCCGGCCTGCGCGGGGCAGTGCCGATCGTGTTCGCCGCGATCCCGCTCGGCCTGGGCGTCGCCGGGGCGACCGAGGTGTTCGACGTCACCTTGCTGGTCGTCCTGATCCTGATGCTGGTTCAGGTCCCGCTCATCACCCGCATGGGTCGCCGACTGGGGGTGGTGCAACCGGGAGAGACGACCGAGCTCGAGCTCGAGTCCGCCCCGCTGGACGGCATGCAGGCCCTCGTCCTCGGCGTCGACGTCCCGGCGGGCGCGGGCCTGGTCGGCATCTTCGTGAGCGAGCTCGGGCTGCCGGAGGGAGCCGTGGTCGCGCTGGTCGTGCGCAGCGGGTCGGCCATCGCTCCGGACCGGCAGACGCGCCTGCGCGCCGACGACCAGATGCTCGTCGTCACCACTGAGCAGGCCCGGACAGCCACCCAGGAGCGCCTGAGGCTGGTCGCCCGCCACGGCCGGCTGGCGCGCTGGCGCGCCTCCGACGTCTAGAAGGCCCGGATCGGGCGGACGTAGTTGGCGTAGCCCTTGTCCGACGGTGCCGGTGTGTAGTCGGCGTAGAAGTCCTGGATCCATGCCTCGTTCGGGGACGACTCCGACGAGCTCCAGTAGCCGTGGAGCTGGAACCCGCTCGCGCCGACCTTCGCCTTGCGCAGGAACAGCTGGCGCAGCTCGTCGCGGGAGGGCAGGTACCAGTCCGTCTTCCCGCCGCCGCGGTAGGACGACGCCGCGACGGCGGCATCCGTGGTGCAGACGCCGAGCATCGCGGCGGTGTTCGCCTTCCCGGCGCCCAGCCCCGTCGCCTGGGTGCCCGGGATCGAGTCGGTCACGTTCGAGCACCAGGTGAGGTTCGGGTCGCCACCGGTCGCCCAGGACGCGGGCGCGGCCTCGAGGTAGCGGCCCCAGGGCTGCCGGGAGCGCGCGGAGTAGAAGACCTTCCCGCCGCCGGGCCCGACGTCGCCGACGACGCAGGAACCCCCGGCCTTGCAGGCCTTGCGGTCGACGCGTTCCTTCTTGGTGCACGTCCCCGAGGACGAGTAGCGGGCGAAGCCGGTCGCCTTGCTGACGCACTTCACCTTCGCGCTGACGCGCGCGGCCGGCGCCGTGGCGCCCGCGGTGGCGGCCACGACGGTCAGGGTGGACGCGCAGACGGCCAGCGACGCGAGAGCGACGACGGCGGAGCGGAGCGGGGGACGGGACACGGGCACTCCCTTCGCGGTCGCGCACCGGGGCGGCGTGCCGCTGGGGCACGACGCTAGACCTTCCGGCGCGCAGCCGGTAGAGGGTGACGTGCCGGGATCCGGCTACGCCCGGCCGACGAGATCGGCGACGATCTCCGCGCCCAGGCCCACCAGCGGCAGGCCGCCGCCGGGATGCGCCGACCCTCCGACCAGGTACAGCCCCGGCACGGGAGACGCGTTGGCCGGGCGCCGGAACGCGGCCCGTGCGCCGTTGCTCGACGGACCGTAGATCGCGCCGCCGGGCGCCCGCGTCGAGCGCTCGAGATCCGCCGGAGAATGGACGCGACGCCACAGCACGCGGTCGCGCAGGTCGGTGCCGCGCGTCGCGAGGACATCGAGCACCCGGTCCGCGTAGCGGTCGGCGAGGCCCGGAGCGTCCCAGTCGATGGCACCGGCACCCTGGCCGTGCCGCGGGGCGTTCACGAGGATGAACCACGACTCGTGATCGTCGTCCGGGCGCATCCGCGGGTCGTCGGGCACGCACGCGTAGACCGCCGGGTCGTCGACCGGTCGGGCCGCGCGGGCGAACACGGCGTCGAACTCCGCGTCGTAGTCAGCGGGGAACCAGACGTTGTGATGAGCCAGGCCGGCCGTGCGGCCGCGGACGGCCAGCAGGATGACGAACCCGGAGAGCGAGGACGTCGAGCGGGCGAGGGCGCGACGCGCGCGTCGCGCGGGCGCGGCGTCGACGAGCCGGCCGTACAGCTCGCGCGCGTCCGCGTCGCTGACGACGATGTCGGCGGGGAGGATCTCCCCGTCGGCGAGCTGCACGCCGGCCGCCCGCCCGGACTGCATCACCACGCGCGTGACCTCGCACCCGGTGCGGACCCGGACGCCGCGCTCGACGCAGCGGGCGGTGAGTGCGTCCGCGAGGCCACCCAACCCACCGCCGATGTGCCAGACGCCGAATGTCTGCTCCATGTACGGGATCGTGGCGAGCGCCGCCGGGGCGCGGCGGGGGTCCGACCCCGTGTAGGTCGCGTAGCGGTCGAGCACCTGGCGCAGCCGAGGGTCGGCGACGAGGTCCGTGCCCAGGTCGCGCAACGACATCCACGGCGCGATGGTCCGCACGTCGTCGGTGCTGCGGGCCAGGCCGAGCAGTGTCCGCCATCCGTCGAGCGGACGTTGGAGGAACGGCTCGCGGGTCAGCTGCCACATGCGGCCGCCGCGCTCGATCACGCGTCGCCAGTCGCGCTCGGCGGTACCGCCCAGCGCGGCGCCGAACGCCGCCGCCGCCCGTGCGGGGTCGACGCCCGGGACGGTCACCGTCGAGCCGTCGGCGAACCAGTAGGCGAACCCGGGCTCGACCGGCTGCAGGTCGATGGCCTCCTCCAGCGGACCGCCGGTCTTCAAGAACAGGTCGCGGTAGACCGCGGGCAGCGTCAGCAGGCTCGGACCGGTGTCGAACGCGAAGCCGTCCTGGCGGTACGTCGCGAGCTTCCCGCCCGTCGTCGGCGCCTGCTCGAGCAGGGTGACGTCGTGCCGGCGCACTGCCAGGCGGGCGGCGACGGCGAGTCCGCCCGCACCACCGCCGACGACGACGACCCTGCTCATGCGGCGATCACCGGCCGTCCCTTCCACTGGGCGGTACCGCGGAGGTGTCGCCACCACGACACGCCGCTGAGTGCGACGAACGCGACGACGGACGCGGGGTGCGCCAGCGCGTCGGTCGAGGACTCGCCGGTGCGTCGCGACACCAGCGTGCGACTGGCCACGCCGGCCGCGTAGCCGACCACTCCGAGGACACGCGTGCGGCGGTCGCCGGAGGCCAACGCCGCGGCCGCGGGCACGACGAACCCGAGGACCAGCGCACCGGTCACGGCGGCCGATCCGGCCGGTCCGCCGAACGCCGACCACAGCGACTTCGCGTACCCGTCGACGACGGCGGAGGGTCCGTCGTACATCCGGCAGGTCGCGAGCCCGGAACCGTCGATCGTCCACGCCCGGAAGCCCATGCGCCGCATCGTCGTCATCAGGGCCACGTCCTCGACGACGCGGTCGCGGACCGCCGCGTGGCCACCGGCCGCCCGGTACGCCGCCGCGTCCAGCACGAGCAACTGGCCGTTGGCCGCCGACAGCGACGGGCGCGACGAACGTCGTTGCCAGCCCAGGGGGAGCAGGGCCAGGGGGGACCACGTGACCAGCGGCTGCACGAGCCGCTCGAGCCAGGACCGGGCCACTTGACGAGGGTAGGGAGCGAGCAGCGCGAGGTCCTCCGCCCGCAGGAGGCGGACGCTCGCATTCACGGCGTCCGGGGCAAGCAGCACGTCGGCGTCGACGAAGACGAGGGCCCTCCCGCGCGCCTGGTCGGCGAGCCGCGAGCACGCCCACGGCTTGCCGAGCCAGCCGCGCGGCGGCTCGTCGACGCCGTGCAGGACGACCACGCGCTGGTCCTCGCCGGCCAGCCGGGCGATGACCGCGCCGGTCCGGTCGGTGGACGCGTCGTCCAGGACGATGATCTCCAGGTCCGGCACGCCGGTCTGCGCGAGCAGGGAACGCACCGTCGCCTCGACCCGGTCCTCCTCGTCCCGGGCCGGGACGAGGACGCTGACGGGTTCGGGGACCGGCGCGCCCGATCGCGCGGTCGGGACGCGCCGCAGGTTCACGGCCGTGTGCACCGCGACCGCCGTCGCGAGCATGCTGCCCGCCGCCACTGCCATCCGGGCGGCTCGCGCTGCGCTCACCACCGCGGCTGGCTCCACGTCCGCCACAGGAACGGCACCACGATGAGCCCCATGCACACCCCGCCCCAGACGGCGACGCCGGGGCGGGCGAGGAACAGCAGGTTCGCGACGATGCTGGATACCCAGACCCACGTGAGCATCGTGGTGGGGACGGCGTCTGACGCCACCTTGCGCGGGAGCCGGTCGAGCAGCGCCATGAGGACCATCGCGGCGAGCAGCCAGCCGAGGAAGTTCTGCATCGGGATGCCCGGGACGCCGGGGAGCTGCCAGCCGGTGTTGGCCCAGCTCCAGTAGCCCTGTCCGACCATCTGCGGGTCCAGGAAGATGTCCCATGCGGCGAGCACCCAGCCGCCGAACAGGGCTGTTCCCATCGTCGTCGAGGACAGCCGCTGCGCGGCCAGCAGACAGGGGTAGGCCATCATCGACCACGCCATCGGCACCACGAGGGGGACACCGGCGACCTTCGGTCCCAGATCGGACGAGTACGCGTAGTCGCCGAACGGGAAGCTCGTCGTCAGCCCGAGCACTTCGACCGCGAGGCCGAACGCCAGGCTGATGGCCAGGTACCCGGCGGCCCAGCCGACACCCCGACGCAGCCAGGCGTGGGTGGCCGTGGCGCGGAACAACGTCACCACGGTGAGGATGGAGAGGATCCTCCGTCCGTCGGTGCCGACGAGGATCCACAGGATCTGGCCGCCGATCGTGGCCCCCGCGAACCACCAGGGCAGCTGCGCGAGCCAGCCCGAGTGCTCTCCTCCTCGGCCGGCGTGCGGACCGCCGTAGACCCTCACGCTCACGCCGCGAGTCTAGGGTTGGCCGCCATGACCGTCGTCGTCGTCTTCTCCTCGCGCCGGACCCCGGACGACGAGGT
The DNA here is from genome assembly GCA_017849335.1 of Actinomycetales bacterium. GTDB lineage: Bacteria > Actinomycetota > Actinomycetes > S36-B12 > S36-B12 > UBA10649. The sequence goes on from JAFIHP010000401.1 coordinate 17,663, forward strand.
CGAGTACGCGGAGCTGGCTGCCCGGATGGACGAGCTCGTCGCGGAGCAGACCGGTTTCGTGTCCCTGACCAGCGTGCGCGACCCGGTCAGCCGGCGGGGGATCACCGTCGGCTACTTCACCGATGCCGAGGCCGTCCGGGCGTGGCGCGAGCAGGCCGAGCACGCGCACGCCCGCGAGCGCGGCCGGCAGTCGTTCTACGAGGAGTACCGGGTGACCGTCGCGACCGTCGACCGTGACTACGCCTGGACCGCCCCCGACCACGGCTGACTCCGCCGGGCGGATCCGTTGCGGCGGACGTGCCGCATGACGGAACGCCGGCCGAAGGCTGGCGCGTCGGGGTGGACCCTCCTACCGTGGAACGCATGCCGGTCGACGAGCACGAGCTCGCTGCGCGGATCGTGATCGCGCACGAACGCGGTGAGCTGCTGCCGGCGCCCGTGGATCACGGGCTCGACGGACCCGCCGCATACCGCGTCCAGTCCGCCGTGGTCGGGGCGCGCCGCAGCGCGCGTCGCGTGGGCTGGAAGCTCGGCTACACCTCGGAGGCGATGCGACGTCAGATGGGGGTCGACCAGCCGAACTTCGGGCCCCTGCACGACGGCATGGTGCTGTCGGACGGCGCCCAGCTGGCGGGCGGGGTCGTGCAGCCGCGCGTGGAGCCCGAGCTGGCGGCGGTCATGGCCCAGACGGCGGACGATCCCGACGACCTGATCGGTGCGGTCGCCGGGTGGTACGCGTCGATCGAGGTCGTCGACTCCGTGTGGCACGACTACCGATTCGACTGGGCGCTGAACACCGCGGACGGCTCGTCCGCGGCGTTCGTCGTCGTGGGCGACCAGGTCGCCGAGGGAACCTCCCGGGAGCTGTCGCGCCTCCCGGTGGCGCTGGCGATCGACGGCGGCGAGGTGGCCACCGGAACCGCCGACGCAGCGATGGGCGACCCGTGGGCCGCGCTGCGCTGGTTGGCAGGGCAGCTCGCCGCGCAGGGGGAGCGGCTGCAGCACGGCGACATCGTGATCACCGGCGGGCTGACGCGCGCGTTCGCCCTCGAACCGGGAACGTCCGTGGTGGCGCAGGTCGGGTCGGGCGCTGCCCGCCTGTCGCGAGCCTGACCGGTCCGACTCCGCTCGCCCTGACTCCGACGGAATCCGCTCGGCGGTGGGTGACGCTTGCGCCCCGCCGACGTTTCCGACAGTATGTCACCAACAGGGTTAGGGTTGCCTAACTGTACCGGACACCGTCACCAACGGGCGCCGACCGCGTCCGACGCCGAGGAGGGCCATGTTCTGCGAGCGGCTGCGCCAGGAGACGAACGACGCGCACGAGCGGGCGAGCGCCCATCCGTTCATCACGGGCCTGATGGGCGGCGACCTCGACGCGCAGGCCTTCGCGCGCTACCTCGCGGCGATCGCGCCCGTGTACCGGGCACTGGAGTCGGCGATGCGCGAGTCCGACGACTCCTCTGTGGCCGTGTTCGACCATCGTGCCCTCGATCGATCCGCCCGGATCGAGGCCGATCTCACGGCGATGGCGGGTGGCCGGTGGACTCCGTCCACCGCCGGCATGGCCTACGCGGATGCGATCGCCGCGTCGGCCGCCGCCTCACCGCACGCGCTGCTGGCCCACCACTACACGCGCTATCTCGGCGACATGGCCGGCGGCCAGGCCATCGCGGCGCTCGTCCAGCGCAACTACGGCGTCCCCCGCGAGGCGCTGACGTGCCTGGACTTCTCCGCGCTGGGAGACACGCACCACTACCGCAAGCAGTACCGCACGCTGCTGGACCTGATGCCGTGGACGCCGTCCGAGCAGGCTGAGTTCATCGCGTCGGCGCAGAGCGCCTACGACCTCTCGGCGGGGATGTTCGACGCGCTCGCCGCCGAGGTGGGCCTGGCCGATGGCGCGGCGACCGGCGCGGCCATCTCCATCGCCCGGCGGCGCTGACCCGGACGGTCCCGGTGATCGCCATCACGATGTCGGAAGCGGCATCGGCGTGAGCAGGTCGCCGGCGGCGAGCCCGCGAAGCGTGCGGATGAGCACCACCGCCCAGGTCACGACGAGGAAC
>JAFIHP010000402.1 GCA_017849335.1 Actinomycetales bacterium
CTGCTGATCGCTCTCATCACGGTCGCCAACATGTACGCCGCCGCGCGTCTGGTCTACGACATCATCTACGGCCAGTCGTTCGCGGAGCCGCAGGAGCTGCTGTACGCCGGCGGCGCGGTGTGGCTCACGAACGTCGTCGCGTTCGCGCTCTGGTACTGGGACCTCGATCGCGGCGGTGCCGCGGAGCGTGCTCGGGGCACCGGGCGCACGCCGGCCTTCGTGTTCCCCGAGATGCAGCACCCCGACCATGTGCGCCCGGACTGGCGCCCGACCTTCGTCGACTACCTGTCGTTCTCCTTCGCGACCGCGACGGCCTTCAGTCCGACCGACGTGTCGGCGATCAAGCCCTGGGCGAAGCTCCTCGCGCTCGTGGAGGCGCTCGTCTCGCTCGCGCTCGCGGCGCTGGTCGTCGCGCGCGCCATCAACGTGCTCACCTAGTCGGGGTGAAACGCCCGGCCGAATCGGCTCGGATGGGCATCTGCGCGGTGAAAGAGGACTAGCGTCCGCCCCCGACGAACCTCGGGAGGGCGGATGTCCATCGTCAGCGCGCTCAAGCCGGCCTGGCTGCAGGGCTACGACCCCCGGTGGGTCATGCCGGACGTCATCGCCGGCGTGACGCTCTCGGCCATCGCGATCCCCGAGGTCATGGGCTATACGTCCATCTCCCAGACGCCCATCGTCACGGGCCTGTACACGGTCATCTTCCCGACGATGCTCTTCGTGCTCCTCGGCTCGTCGCGCATGCTGGTGGTCGGTGCCGACTCGGCGACCGCCGCCCTGCTCTCGGCCGGCCTGACCGGTGCCGCCATCGCGGGGGTGACGCCCGGCTCGCAGCAGTGGCTCGCCTACACCTCGGTCGTCGCGCTGTTCTGCGGTCTCCTCCTGGTGATCGCGCGCGTGTTCCGGCTCGGCTTCCTGGGGAACTTCCTGTCGGCCTCGGTCCTCATCGGCTTCCTCACCGGCGTCGGCGTACAGGTCCTGACGGGTCAGATCCCCTCCATGCTCGGGGTGCCCAAGGGGACAGGCAACTGGTTCGAGCAGCAGTGGACGATGATCACCTCGATCCCCGACGCGAACCCGACGACCGTGGCGTTCGCCGTCGGCTCGCTCATCATCATCTTCGGGTTCAAGAAGTTCCTGCCCAAGGTCCCCGGGGCACTCGTGGCCGTCGTCGGGTCGATCATCGTGTCGGCCGCGATCGACGCCCAGGCGGACGGGGTCGACGTCGTCGGCGCCGTCCAGGGCGGGTTCCCGCCGATCGGGCTCCCCGAGGGCATCACGCTGTCCGACGTCACGAACAACCTCGCGGCGCTCATCGGCATCGCGTTCTCCTGCTTCGTGCTGATCATCGCCCAGAGCGCGGCGACGTCGCGCAGCTTCGCGATGAAGCACGGGCAGAAGGTCGACATCAACCGCGACATCGTCGGCCTGTCCGGGGCGAACTTCGCCGCGGGCCTGTCGGGCACGTTCGTGGTCAACGGCAGCCCCACCAAGACCCAGATCCTGGAGGAGGTCAAGGGGCGCAGTCAGCTCGCCAACCTCACGATGTCGTTGGTGGTCCTGCTCTTCACGCTCTTCTTCACCTCGCTCCTGACCGACATGCCCAAGGCGGTGCTCGGCGCGATCGTCTTCGTCATCGGCTACGACCTGGTCGACATCGCGGGACTCAAGGGGGTCCTCCGCATCAACAAGGCCGAGTTCGGCATCGCGGTCGTCACCGCGGTCGTGGTCTGCGCGGTCGGCGTCGAGCAGGGCATCATCCTGGCGATCGTCGTCTCGATCCTGGACATCATCCGACGCCAGTACTCGCCGAAGGACTACGTCGTGACCTTCGACAAGGGCGAGCCCGAGTACCTGCCGATGAAGCCCGGCGTCGAGAGCGCTCCGGGGCTGATCATCTTCCGGTACGACGCCGAGTTGTTCTACGCCAACGTCAACCGCTACGTCGACGACGTGCAGCGCCTCATCGAGTCCGCGCCGCAGCCCGTCGAGTGGCTCGTGGTCGACGTCTCCAGCCGCGACAGCGTCGACTACTCGGCCGGGAAGGCGCTGCTCGGTCTGCTGGACTACCTGGACGCCCGCAAGATCACGGTCGTGCTCGCCCGGGTGGACGAGGGCATTCGCGCGACGCTGTCGACGTTCGGCATCGACAGGCGGATCGGGCCCGACCACATCTTCGGCAACCTGGTGGATGCCTACAACGCGTACATGGCCCGCCCGCAGGACGCGACGAAGAGCTGAGACCCCTCGATCAGGACGCCGTCGTGGCGGTCGGCACGACCAGGCTGTCGGCGGTCCGGCAGGTGTCGCCGGCGCAGGCTCGCATGGCCTGCAGCTGGGAGTAGAGCCCGGCGACCAGGGCGGGGTCAGCGGTCGACGCGATGTTGTTCATCTCGTTCGGGTCCGCGTGCAGGTCGTACAGCTCGCGCTCCCCGTTGCGGTAGACGACGAACAGGTAGTCCTGGCTGCGCAGCGCCGTGAACTGCGGCGGTGCCTGCGCCTGGTAGTCCGGGTCGCCGGGACCGGACGTCCCCATGCTCTCCGAGATCACGGCGTTGCGCCACGTCGGCGGGACCTGCCCGCCCGAGGTGAGGATGTCGGTGAGGGATCGGCCGTCGACCCAGGCCGGGGCGGTGGCGCCGAGGGCCGAGGCGATGGTGGGCCCGAGGTCGATCGTCGACGTCATCGCGTCGACCCGCACGCCGGGCGTGATGCCGGGCCCGAGGACCACCATCGGCACCACGGTGTCCTCGCGGAACGCCGTGCGCTTGCCCTTGGAGAGGCGGTGCGCCCCGGCGTGGTAGCCGTTGTCCGAGGTCACGATGATCAGCGTGTCGTCGGTGTGTCCGGTGGCCGCCAGCGTCGCCCGGACCGCGTCGACGGAGTCAGCGACCGACTCGGCGGACTGAGCGCGCTGACGCCAGAGCTGGTCGAGGTTCGCCAGTCGGGTCGGCGACAACGGCGAGATCGAGCGGAGCCAGGACGGCTCGTTCGTGCCGTAGGCGTTGTAGCTCGCGCCCCGGGGGGCGACCGTCGTGGCGTGTGTGCCCTTGTTCCGCTTGGCCACCGGGGCGGGGTTGTGCGGGTTGTAGGTCGACAGCTCGAGGAAGAAGCCGTCCGGCGCCGTCCGGATGAAGTTCGTCGACTTCTCGGTCAGGACGTCGTTGAGGAAGTCGGTGGGCTTGTGGCCGTAGGCCTTGAGCTTGCCGTTGTCGTTGAGCACGTAGTCGTAGCCCGAGTAGGAGTCGCCTCGGGAGATGGGAACTCCCCACTGCGACCAGCCCGGCGGGATGTAGCGCGCCTCCGACCGGTTTGCCGGGTAGTCGTTGAGGTACTTGCCGTACAGGGCTGTCGTGATGCCCGCCGTGTTCAGCCACACCGGAAGGCAGTCGTTCTGCTCGCCCCGCGCCTCGAACGTGGGCCAGCCGCCGCCGGTCGTGGCGATGTTGGAGACGACCCCGTGGTTGTGCAGGTACTGGCTGCGCAAGATCGAGGTCCGCGACGGGCAGCACAGGGAATCGGTGACCGTCTGGTTGGTGAACGTCATGCCCTCGTCCTGCAGGGCCGCCAGCCGCGGGACCTGGTTGAACAGGGCCCAGTCGAGGTCGTCGGCGAGGATCAGGACGACGTTGCGGACGCCCGGAAGGGTCCCGCGCTCGGGGTCGGCGACGGGCACGCGCGTGTGGATGCGCAGCAGTTCGACATGCGGCATGGCGTCGAGCGCGCCGAGGATGGCGCCGAGGCGGCGGGGGGAGAGCATCAGAGGGTCGCCGCCGGTGAGGATCACCTCGCGGATCGCGGGGCGGGCGGCGATCCAGCCGAGCGCCGCGGCAAGCTCGGCCTCGGTCAGCAGCCCGCCATCGGGCCCGACATGCGCGCGGCGGAAGCAG
>JAFIHP010000403.1 GCA_017849335.1 Actinomycetales bacterium
ACGAGCACGCGGGTCTTCCGGCCGGAATCACCGGGGGTGTGGGTCGCGGCGAACGGGACCACTTTCGCGAGGATCGTGGCGCAGTGCTTCGCATACTCCGCGGCCTCGGCCGGGTCGGCGCTGCCGTGGCCGGGAAGGTTCCGCAGCTGACGTCCGATGGCCCGCACGTGCTCGATCGTGATCGACCCGGCGAGCATCCCGTCCAGCATCGGCCGCCACGTCGTCGTCAGCTCCTGTGCTTCCAGGATCCGGGCCTCCCCGGTCACCGGCGACAGCCGCAACGCCACCGTGATCTCCGACCACGCCACCTGCTCCGGCGCCACGTACTGCGGCCGACCAGTCACCGCGTCCGCCGCGAGGATCCCCTGCACCTCGTCGACGACCTTCGCCGTCACCCGCGCGCGAAGCTGCGTCTCGAACCCAGCCAGCCACGCCGCGGCCCGCTGCGCCTCCTGCAACGCCGCGATCGCATCATCAGCGGACAACGCACGCACATCGACATCGACCAGGCTCGACAACTGACCGACCCCTGCCTGCGCCTCGCACGCCGCCGTCAGCCACTCACCCGCCGACGGAGGCACGAGCTCCACGTCCTCCGGCAGCGGCGGCACGTCCTGGTCATCGTCGAACGGACACTCCCGATCCACCCACGCCTCGTCCGCGGCGCCACCCTCCCGGGGCTCGCCGACAGACTCGTGACCGGATTCGTACACATGTACAATGTACCCGACCCCCCTGACAGCCGCCACCCGTGAAGGTCACGATCACGTTGCAGCGCAACAACTCCCGGCGGAGAAGGCGTCAGGACTGGAGTCCGACTGTCGTCGTCAGCGTCTTGGTCGCGGTCTTCGTCGTGCCGTTCCAGGGGTAGGTGACCTGCACGGTGTAGGTCAGCTCGTACTGCGCGTACTTCGGGCCATTGGGCGTCGTCAGGGTGATCGTGTCCGCCGTGTAGGTCGGCACGGGGATCTTGTCGTCCTTGAGGTTGTTGCTCGTGCTTCGCACGCTCACCGAGACGATCTCGGCGGAGTACGGCGCCGTGGACAGGATCCACGGCTCGTCCTTCCAGCTGCTCGTGTCGGCGGCCGAGAACACGTTGTACGTCTTCGTGGTCTTCTGCGGCTGCGGGAGCCACCCGTTCTTGATCGAGTTCAGGGAGGCTCCCTGCAGCGTCCCCACGTACTCGTCGACGCTCAGGCACACGTTCCACCCGTTCGGGATCTTGTTGTCCGCCGAGCAGTCCTTCTGGGGGACGCACGAGCTGCCCGTGGCGTCCCAGCCGACCGCACAGGGGTAGCAGGAGTTGGACTCGCTGCTGTACCCCTGCTTGTTCGCCGCGCACTTCGAGGCGGCGCTCTCGACGCACGTCCCGGTTGCCGCGTCGTAGCTCTGGCCGTCGCACTTCGGGACAAGGCAGTTGTTCGACGCCTCGACGTAAGTCTGGTCGCCGATGCACGTGTCCTTGGCGCTGGGGACACACGATCCGGACGTCGCGTCGACCACGTACCCGTCGGTGCATCCCGGAGTCGACCCACCGCCGCCGTTCTCTGCCCCTTCGCCGGGTGCCTGCTCCACCGGTCCCGCGCCCGGACCGGTCTCCTGCTCCCCGCCCGGTCCCGTCCCGCCGTCGGACGACCCGTCCTCGACCTGCGGGCTGTCGCCACCCGACGACCCGCCAGACGATCCGCCCGGTCCGTCAGCGGCATCGCCTCCCGACCACTCGGCTCCGCCAGCGCCCGCCGGAGTGCTGGCGCCGGTCCCGTTGCTCGACGCTGTGCCGGAGGCGGCTGCGCTCGCTCGATCCGACGCTGTCGAGTAGCCGCCGCCGAGCACACGGCCGAGGATCGTGATGACGCCGACGATGGCGACGCCGACGAGCGCGACGATGATCGCGTACTCGACCCCGGAGATCCCGCGCTCATCGCGTCGAGCGCGCGTCAGCCGTTCGCGGTACTTCAGCATCGGACCCTCCCCGCGCCCCTCGGACCCCCCAAGGGAGCGCACCGTTCGGGGATCGAGTGAACGAGGGGAACCGCTCGCTACGCGGGCAGAACCCTCACAGAAGAATCACAGAGGCGATCAGTTCACCGTGATCGTGTACGTGAAGCTGGAACTCGTACCAGTCTTGTCGCCGCCGTCGCCCGGGTAAGTCACCTCAACGGAGTACGTGACAGTGATCGTCCCCGTCTTACTCGTCTTGGGGACTGTCACCGACAGGTTCGATCCTCCGCTGCACGTCGGAGTCGGCGACGTACCCCAGGAAGCCGAGCATGACACCGAGACCAGCGTCGCGCTGTAGGGAGTGGAGGCGTACGGGTAACCCGACAAGATGTTGAAGGTCTTCTTCGTGGACTTCGACGAACTCCGAGTCATAGAACCGGTCGTGCTAGACGGCTGGGGAACGGCCACGCACTTGTTGGACGTATCGATCAACTGCGCGGAAGTGCAGGTCGGCGGCGTGCACGTGTTGTTCGAGCTATTGAACGTCTGGTCCCCGGAACAAACTGCCTTCACGTCGCACTTGCCAGTCGTGGAGTTGTACCACTGCGCCGCGGTGCACGTCGGCGGCGTGCACGTGTTGTTCGAGTTGTTGAACGTCTGGTCCCCGATACACGTCGCCTTCACGTCGCACACGCCGGTAGCCGTATTGAGCCACCGGCCGGCGGCGGTGCAGCTCGCGCTGGTCGCCACGCACGAACCCGAAGCGCTGTCGAATGGGGAGGTCACGGGACAGTTCGCGGCAGTCGCCTTGCACGTACCGGATACCGGGTCCCATGGCTGCGCGAGGGGACACGGTTCGCAGGTGTTCGTCGAGGAGTTCCAGGCCGTGCCCGAGGAGGCACACGTCGATTCAAGGCTCACGTCGCAGGCGACGGTCGAGCTGTTGAACCACTGTGAGGCCGTGCACGCCACGCACGAGTTCGAGCCACTGTCCCAGCCCTGGCTCGCGGCCTTGCAGGTGTCCTTCTGGCTGGTGTCACACGCACCGGTCAGCGGGTTCGGCCACTGCCCGGCGGGGCACTTGTTCGGGTCGTAGGAGGGCAGCGACGGCGCAGCCAGCTGCGACTGCGGCGCGCCCACCCTGCTCTCGCTGGCGGAGTAGTTCGCCGTCATCGATGACTGCAACGCCCTCACGACGCCGAACATCCCCATCGCGAACAGTGCGACGATCAGCCCGTACTCGACGATCGTCGCGCCACGCTCGGACCTGCCGTCGGCGGACATGCGGCGACGCAGCACATGCCGACGGAACCACAGCACGGCGCCCCTCCTGCGATCTCCGACGCTCCGCGTCCGAAACGTCCGATTCACTGCGAACGGTAGCACCGGCCGACCGCCCCTGAGGAGTCTCGAGGATCACAAGGACCTCACGATTCACGGGCGGTGCGGTCCCCGAGAACCAAGCGGGAGCGATGTCGGCTCAGAGGAGCTCGGCGGCGAGGAGTTCCAGCGTGCGCGCCCGGGATCCCGGCGACGCCGGATCCTCCGCCTCGCTCGCTCCCCAGATCGGCGCGATCATGACTTCGTCGACGCCGAGCTGGTCCGCCCGAGCCCGCAGGGCCGCGGCGACGCTGGCCGGCGTGCCCACGAAGTATCGCTCCCGCATACGGTCGGCGACCTCGCGCTGGGCGGGCGTCCACGCGTGCGCGCGGGCCTCCTCCAGCGTCCGCAGCGGCAGAAGCGGAGAGCCGGTACGCAGCAACGCCATGTTGATCAGCTGCGGCTGGACTAGGTCCTCGGCGACGTCCGCGTCCGGGTGGACGGCGACGTTGACCGGCAGGATCGTCCGCGGCTCCGGGTACCGGGCGCTCGGGCGGTAGCTCTGGCGGTACAGCGCCAGCGCGTCCTCGATCCCAGGCATCCCGAAGTGGTTGGCGAACACGTACGGCAGCCCCCGGTCCGCCGCGAGCTGCGCGGAGTAGCCGGACGATCCGAGCAGCCACAGGTCCGGCGACGTCGTCGCGCGCGGGGTCGCCTGCACGTCGAGCACGTGGCCAGCGATCGTCAGCCGCGTCGCATCGCCCGGCGCTCCGGCGAGCCCGAGGAGGTGCGTCAGCAAGGTCACGTCGGTGTCGAAGTCCTCGGCCCCTTCGGTCCGACCCCCTCGCACGAGGTAGCTCGTGACCGGGTCGGATCCGGGCGCGCGGCCGATGCCGAGGTCGATCCGGCCGGGCAGCATCGCCTCGAGCAGCGCGAACTGCTCCGCGACGACCGTCGCGGTGTGGTTCGGCAGCATCACGCCGCCCGAGCCGAACCGGATCTGCTCTGTTCCGGCGGCGAGGTACGGGATGAGGACCGACGGGGCCGTCGAGGCGACGGCGGGCATGTTGTGGTGCTCGGCCACCCAGAAGCGCGTGTACCCGAGACGGTCGGCGAGCAGCGCCAGCTCGTGGGAGGCCCGGACGGCGTCGGACGTGCTCTGACCACTGCGGACCATGAGGAGGTCGAGGACGGAGAGTCTCACAGGACCAGCCTCACACGGGCGGTCACGACGACTGCGCGCGGGCAGTCACCCGCCCGAGCATCGTCGTCGTGATGAGCCCGAGCGCGGTGATCCCCGCGAGCCCGATCGCCATGATCCGCGCGGACTCCAGGAGCGTGTCCCCTACGGCCACGAGCACGCCGGTCAGCGCCGAGGCGATCGCGTACGCGATGAGCTGCGTCGTGCTGAGGGCCGACGCCGCCTTCGCCGCCTCGTCCTCGTCGTCCGACGCACCCAGAGCCGCGACGCTCAGGTGCGGGATGGCGCTGCCGATCGCCATGCCCGCGAGCACGAGCACCACCGCCCAGGCAAGCACGCGTCCGGGCGAGGCCTGCTCCACCAGGAGCCCGGCGAACGCGAGCAGCGCGAGCGTGAGGCCGAGCGGCGCGACCCGGATGGCGCGACGGGCCCGGCGCGGGTCGAAGCGGACGCTCACCAGCTGGGCGGTGACCCAGCCAAGCGAGATGCTCGCGCCGAGGAATCCGGCAAGGAACGGCGACAGTCCGCCCAGTCCCTGTCCGAACAGCGGGATGTAGGTCTCGGCGATGACGCCGGAGCACAACGCGGCCATCGTGAGGTAGATCCACTTGAGCGAGTTGCCGCGGCGGAACGCCAGGCGCGGCAGGACCGTCGCGCGGGCGCGAGACTCGACGACGAGGAAGACCCCGAGCAGGGCGGCACCGCCGACCAGGCAGGCCGCCGTCCGCCACCCGCGCTCGACCGTGGAGCCGACGCTGAACGCCGCCGCGGCGACCGTCAGCAACGTGAGGGACGCCAGCGGGAATCCTCCCCCTCGGGCGGGAGCACCCTGACGCGGCGGCAGATGACGTGCGGCGAGCGCGGCCAGGACGAGCGCCGCGACGACGAGGACCGCGAACGCACCGCGCCACGCGTGGAACTGGGCGAAG
>JAFIHP010000404.1 GCA_017849335.1 Actinomycetales bacterium
AGGTCGAACGGGGCGCGGTTGGTCTCGCCGACCATGGCCGTGCAGTAGATGAGGAACGACGGCAGCAGGATCACCGCGAACCACACCGGCTGCTGCGCAGCGACCACGCCGGACGTCGACATCGTCCCGGCGAACAGGAAGACGGCGACGAACGACAGGCCCATCGAGATCTCGTACGAGATCATCTGCGCGCTCGAGCGCAGGCCGCCCAGGAGCGGGTAGGTCGAGCCGGACGACCAGCCCGCGAGCACGATGCCGTAGATGCCGATCGAGGCGATCGCGAGCACGTACAGCACGGAGACCGGGAAGTCCGTGAGCTGCAGCGGGGTCTCGACGCCGAAGATCGAGACCGTCGGCCCGAAGGGGATGACAGCGAACGCGAGGAAGGCCATCGTCGCCGAGATCACCGGGGCGATCCAGTAGACCGCCAGGTGAGCGGTCGTCGGGATGATCTCCTCCTTGAGGGCCAGCTTGACCCCGTCCATCAGGGACTGGAGCAGGCCGAAGGGGCCGACGCGGTTCGGCCCGATGCGGTGCTGCATCCGGGCCACGACCCGGCGCTCCCACCAGATGGTGAACAGCGTCAGCAGCACGAGGATCACGAAGATCGCCAGTGCCTTCAGGATCACAAGCCACCACGGGTCGGTGCCGAACAAGCCGTACTGCTGGCCGGTCACGCGGCACCCCCTGCGGAGAGCTGGACGACGTCGCCGGCGGCGACGCCGAGGTCTGCGTACACGTCGCAGCCCGGAGAGTCGAGCGGGAGCCACACCACGCCGTCGATGACGTCGTCGACGACGACCGGCACGGTCACCGACCCCGCGGGGCCGCTGACCGTGACCGATTCCCCGAGTCCCTCAGCGGTGGCGGCCGACATGCGCGCCACCGTCGGTCGCGCGGTCGCGGCCAGGTGCGGCTCGCCGTCCTGCATGACCCCGGAATCGAGCAGCTGACGCCAGGTCTGCAGAACGACGCCGTCCGCCGCGGCGGTGGGGACCGGCACGACAGGCGCCTGCGCCCGCGCCCCGGTCCACGGCCCGAGCTCGGCGAGCTCGGCGCGCAGGCCGCGGATCTCGGCCGGCTGACGTACGCCCATGACGTCAGCGATCATCGCGAGGACGCGAGCGTCGGTCATCGCCAGGGCGTCGCGGAAGACCTGTCCGAACGGACGCAGACGGCCCTCCCAGTTCACGAACGTCCCGGCCTTCTCGGTGACCAGCGCCACCGGGAGGACGACGTCTGCGCGGGCGGTCACCGCGGAGTGGTGGTGCTCGAGCGACACGACGAACCCGGCCGCGTCGACGGCCTCGACCGCGAGCGCCGGGTCGGCGAAGTCACCGAGCTCGACTCCCCCGACGAGCAGCGCCTGGAGCGAACCGTCGCGCACCGCGGCGAGCAGGTCGTCGCCGGCGAGGCCGGCCGACGGCAGGTCGTCCAGGCCCCACAGGCTCGCGACCTGCGAGCGCGCGTCCTCGTCGCCCAGCGGGCGGCCGCCCGGCAGGAGGCCGGCGAGCGCGCCCGCGTCGAGCGCGGCCCGCTCCCCGGCGCGCCGCGGGACCCAGGCGAGGGCAGCGCCGGTGCGTCCGGCAAGGTCCACAGCCGCCGTCAGCGCTCCGGTCGAGCCCGCCGCACGCTCCCCGACCAGGATCACCGATCCCGGCTGCGAGAGGAGCGCGAGGACGTCGGCGTCGAGATCGCGCAACGCGGCCGCCTCCTGGCCGGGCACCGCCTCGATCAGCGTGCCGTCGACCTTGGCCAGCCCGCGCGTACGGGCCGCTCCCACCGACAGGACAGCGGTCCGGCCGGATCGCGCCGCCTTGCGCAGCCGCAGCTCCACGATCGGCGACTCGTCCTCCGGCTCCAGCGCGACGAGGAGGACCGCCGGGGCGGACTCCAGCGACGCGTAGGTCACCGTCACCGCAGTGCCCGCGATGCTCGAGGCGAGGAACTGCGTCTCCTCCGCGGAGGTGCGGCGGACGCGGAAGTCGATGCTGTCGGTGCGCAGGGCCACGCGAGCGAAGCGCGCGTAGGCGTATGCGTCCTCGAGGGTGCTGCGACCGCCGACGAGCACACCGGCCCGCCCGGCAGCTGCCGCCAGTCCGCGTGCGGCGACGTCGATCGCCTCGGGCCAGGACGCCGGGCGCAGCTCGCCGTCCTCGCGCACCATCGGGGTGTCGATCCGGTCGGTGTTCAGGTACGTGAACGCGAACCGGCCCTTGTCGCAGTTCCACTCCTCGTTGACCTCGGGGTCGTCCCAGGCCAGGCGGCGGGTGACCACGCCGCGCCGGTAGTCGGTGCGCAGCGAGCAGCCGGAGGCGCAGTGCTCGCACGTCGTCGGGACCGAGACCAGGTCGAACGGCCGCGAACGGAAGCGGTAGGACGCGCTGGTCAGGGCACCCACGGGGCACACCTGAACGGTGTTGCCGGAGTAGTAGGAGTCGAACGGGACGCCGTCGGCGATGCCGACCTGCTGACGGGCTCCGCGCTCGAGCAGCTCGATCATGGGGTCGCCGGCGATCTGGTCGGCGACGCGCGTGCAGCGGGCGCAGGAGACGCACCGCTCGCGGTCGAGCAGGACCTGCGCGCTGACCTCGATCGGCTTGGGGAACTCACGCTTCTCCCCGGTGAACCGGGTCTCGGGCCGCCCGACCGACATCGCCTGGTTCTGCAGGGGGCACTCCCCGCCCTTGTCGCAGACGGGGCAGTCGAGCGGGTGGTTGACCAGCAGGAACTCCATGACGCCCTCCTGCGCGAGGCGGGCGACCTCGGAGGAGTACTGCGTCCGGACGTTCATGCCGTCGGCCAGGGTCTGCGCGCAGGCCGGCTGCGGCTTGGGCATCCCCTCGACCTCGATGAGGCAGGCGCGGCACGCCGCGACCGGATCGAGCAGCGGGTGGTCGCAGAACCGAGGCACCTCGATGCCCAGCAGCTCGGCCGCCCGGATGACCAGCGTGCCCTTCGGGACCCGCATCTCGACACCGTCGATCGTGACCGTGATCAGGTCGACGGGGATGTCGACCTCGGCACCGGAGGGCGTGCTGTTCGTGATCGTCATCGCGCCGTCGCTCCTGCAAAGACGTAGGAGGCCGCCGGGTCGAACTGCTCGTCGGCCGGCGTGGTGGTGGCCGCGACGAACTCGTCGCGGAAGTACTTCATCGCCGCGGGGTACGGCGTCGCCGCCGCGTCGCCCAGCGCGCAGAACGAGCGCCCGGCGATCTGGCCGCACAGGTCCGTCAGGGTTTGCAGCTCGGCGTCCGAGCCGTGTCCGTGCTCGAACCGCTCCAGCGTCCCGGTGATGAAGTAGGTGCCCTCACGGCAGGGCGTGCACTTTCCGCAGGACTCGTGCTTGTAGAACTCCAGCCAGCGCGTCACCGCCTTGACGACGCTCACCGTGTCGTCGAAGAGCATCGGCGTGCCGGTCCCCAGCATGGTGCCGGCGGCTGCCATGTCCTCGTACGTCAGCGGGATGTCGAGGTGCTCGGCCGTCAGCATCGGCACGGACGAGCCACCGGGCAGCCAGAACTTCACGGGACGTCCGTCGCGCATGCCGCCGGCGTAGTCGAGCAGCTCGCGCATCGTGATGCCCAGGGGCGCCTCGTAGATGCCCGGCCGGTTCACGTGCCCGGAGACGGCCATCACCTTGAAGCCAGGGGACTTCTCGGTGCCGAACTGGCGGAACCAGGCGACGCCGCGGTCCACGATGTACGGGATGTTGCAGATGGTCTCGACGTTGTTGATGACCGTCGGAGAGGCGTACAGGCCCGCGACCGCCGGGAACGGCGGCTTCAGCCGAGGCTGGCCGCGGAATCCCTCCAGCGAGTCCAGCAGCGCCGTCTCCTCGCCGCAGATGTAGGCCCCGGCTCCGGCGTGCACGACGATGTCGACGTCGACGCCGCTGCCCAGGATGTTGGTGCCGACCAGGCCGGCGGCCCGTGCCTCAGCCACGGCGTTCGCGATCCGCCGGATCGCCGCCGGCACCTCACCGCGCACGTAGATGAACGCGCGCTTGGCCCGGATGGCGTAGGCGGTGATCACGACGCCCTCGACCAGCGAGTGGGGGTTGGCGAGGAGGATCGGGATGTCCTTGCAGGCACCCGGCTCGGACTCGTCGCCGTTGACGACGAGGTAGTGCTCCTTGCCGTCGTTCTGCGGGACGAAGCTCCACTTCAGGCCGGTCGGGAAGCCCGCGCCGCCACGACCTCGCAGGCCGGAGTCCTTGACCAGGGAGATCAGGGCGTCCGGATCGGTCTTCAGCGCCGTGGCCAGCGCGCGGTAGCCGCCGTAGCGACGGTAGCCGGCGAGGGTGTAGAGCTCGGGATCGTCCCAGTGCTCGGTGATGACGGGCGTCAGCGTCATGCCGTGGCCTCCGGTCCGGCGGTCGGGGCGGGGTCGGGGACGCCCGGGGCGGCCATGCCGCGCTCCTTGGCGACGGCGAGGCCGGCGAGCATCTTGGCGTCGACGGGGGTGCCCTCCCCCGCCAGGCCGTCCTCCGGGAAGGCCAAGGTGCGCTCGGACGCCCGCCAGTCGCGGATGACCGGGCCGCGCGTCGACGCGACCTCCTCGCCGCGCGCGAGCCGGTCGACGACGTCGACGGCCGACGACGGCGTCACGTCGTCCATGAACTCCCAGTCGACCGTCATGACGGGCGCGTGGGTGCAGGCGGCCTGGCACTCGATGCGCTCGAGCCAGAACGCGCCGTCCTCGGTCGCCTGGTCGTGACCCACGCCGAGGCGCTGCGCGAGCGCATCGTAGACCGCATCTCCCCCGAGCAGGCCGCACATCGTGTTCACGCAGACGCCGATGTGGTGCGTGGCGCCGGGCCGGCGCTTGTACATCGTGTAGAACGACGCGACCGCCGTCGCCTCCGCCGCGCTCACGCCGGCCGCGTCGGCGCACGCGCCGATCCCGTCGGGCGTGACCTCGCCCTCGATGCTCTGCAGCAGGTGCAGCATCGGCATCAGCGCGGAGCGCGGCCGGGGGTAACGCGCCACGAGCTCGTCGAGCTGCTCGCGCGTGCTGTCGCTGATGGGCATGTGTCGTTCTTCCTCGTCGCCTAGCGGTCCACGCCGCCCATGACCGGGTCGATGCTGGCGACGGCAGCGATCACGTCAGAGATCATGCTGCCTTCGCACATCGCGGCCACGGACTGCAGGTTGTTGAAGGACGGGTCCCGGAAGTGCACGCGGTAGGGCCGCGTGCCGCCGGAACTGACCAGGTGGCAGCCGAGCTCGCCCTTCGGCGACTCGACCGCGGCGTAGACCTGCCCAGCCGGCACGCGGAAGCC
>JAFIHP010000405.1 GCA_017849335.1 Actinomycetales bacterium
CAGCGCCAGGTCGCAGCGCTGGTGGCACTCACGTTGGGGGATCCGGGATCGGTGGCGGTCGTGACCGGCCCGGTGCAGGAAGCCAAGCTCAACGTGCACGTCAACGTCCTGGTCCCCCTGGAGACACTCGTCGGGAGCGACGCCTGCGGCCGGATCGGCAACACCCCGTGCACCGCCGACGAGATCACCGACCTGATCGCGCAGGCGTCGTTGGAGTCCTCCACGATCCGGCGCCTGGTGACGGACTCCGCGGGCTGCATCCTCGACGCCGGGCGCCGGCACTACCTCGCCTCAGACCTGCAGAAGCTCGTCCTCCGGCTGCGCGACCAGCACTGCCGGTTCCCCGGCTGCTCCCGACCGGCCGAACGGTGCGAGATCGACCACGCCACGCCCTACGACTCCGGCGGACGCACGGACAGCTGCAACCTCGGTCCCTTGTGCAAGTTCCACCACGAGCTGAAGACCGCCGGCTACTGGCACATCACCGCTTCCGCGCGGGACGGATCTTGCACCTGGCGCTCACCCCTCGGCCGGATCTACCAACACACCCCACCCGACCTCGTCCCACCGCCACCGGACGACCCACCACCCTTCTGACGGGCCGGGTCCCGAGCGGACGGAGTGCCCCGAGGTACTAGCGCAGGTCGCCGTCGGACATGCCGCCGACGTGCAGCGAGGGCACCGTCTGCAGTCCCAGCTCCTCCGCGGCTGCCAGGCCCGCGTGCTTGGGCATGACCCGCACCGTGTAGCCGAACGGCCCGTTGCGGTCGAGGTCCACGACCTTGCTGAACTGCCAGCGGTTGCCTGCGAAGCCGTCGGCGACATCCATCGACACGTGCGCCGGCTCGACCAGGCGATCGTCCGCGTCGACCCGTCCGCACACCACCTGCACGTCGACGTCGTCCGGTGTCAGCTCGCCGAGCGCCACGTACGCGCGCACGGTGATCGGTGTCCCCTGCATCACCGCGTCGCCGACACCGTCGGCCTCGACGTGCTCGATGCGGATACCTGCCCACGCCGCGCGCAACGACTTCTTCCAGCCGGCCAGATCACGGGCGATCGCGTAGTCGCCGGCCTCGGCCGCCCGCTCGGACAGCGAAGCCGGGACGTACAGGCGCATGACGTACTCGCGCAGCATGCGACTGGCGAGCACCTTCGGCCCGAGGATCCGCAGCGTGTGGCGGACCATCGCCAGCCACCGCGGCGGCAGGCCGCGCTCGTCCCGGGCGTAGAACGCCGGCGCCACGGAGTTCTCGATGAGGCTGTAGAGCGCCTCCGCCTCCAGGTCGTCGCGCCGCTCGGCGTCGTCGATCCCGTCCGCCGTCGGGATGGCCCAGCCGTTCTCGCCGTCGTACCACTCGTCCCACCAGCCGTCGAGGATCGACAGGTTCAGGGCGCCGTTGAGCGCGGCCTTCATGCCCGACGTGCCGCTGGCCTCGAGCGGCCGGATCGGGTTGTTCAGCCAGACGTCGCACCCGGGGTAGAGCGTGGTCGCCATCGAGATGTCGTAGTCCGGCAGGAACACGATCCGGTGGCGGACCTCCTCGTCGTCGGCGAACGCCACCAGCTGTTGGATGAGGCGCTTGCCGCCGTCGTCCGCCGGGTGGGCCTTGCCCGCGACGACGAGCTGCACCGGACGATCGGGATCGGTCAGAAGCTGCCGGAGCCGGGCCGGGTCGCGCAGCATCAACGTGAGGCGCTTGTACGACGGCACGCGCCGGGCGAAGCCGATGGTGAGGATGTCGGGGTCGAGCACCGAGTCGATCCACCCCAGCTCTGCGTCGCTCGCACCGCGGTTGACCCAGGACTCACGCAACCGTCGACGTGCCATCCGGACGAGGTCCTCGCGCAGCGCGCGCTTGGTGCCCCCGAGCCGGTCGTCCGGTGCGGACGCGATCGCCTCCCACCCTTCGGCGATGTCGACCGAGGCCCCGTTGGCGAGCTCCAGGACGCTGCGAGCCACCCAGGTAGGGGCGTGCACGCCGTTGGTGACCGAGGTGATCGGCACGTCGGCGCTGTCGAACCCTGGCCATAGGCCGCCGAACATGCCGCGTGAGACCTCGCCATGCAGGAGGCTGACGCCGTTCGCACGCTGCGCCAGCCGCTGCCCCATGACGGCCATGTTGAACACCGCCGGGTCGCCGCCCGGGAACGACTCGGCGCCGAGCTCCAGGACACGGTCGACCGGAACGCCGGCCGACGCGTTGTCCCCGCCGAAGTGCTGGGCGATCAGGTCGACCGGGAAGCGGTCGATCCCGGCGGGAACCGGCGTGTGGGTCGTGAAGACGGTGCCGGGCCGCACGACCTCGAGCGCCTCGTCGAACGTCATGCTCGGGTTCGCCGTGACCAGCTCCCGGATGCGTTCGACGCCGAGGAAGCCGGCGTGCCCCTCGTTGGTGTGGAACACCTCCGGCGCCGGCGCGCCGACGATGCGGCAGTAGGAGCGCAGCGCGCGCACCCCGCCGATCCCCAGCAGCATCTCCTGCTGGAGCCGGTGCTCGGTGCCGCCCCCGTACAGGCGGTCGGTCACCTCGCGCTCCGCCGGCCCGTTCTCCTCGACGTCGGAGTCCAGCAGGAGCAGCGGCACGCGTCCGACCTGCGCGACCCAGACGCGGGCGGCGATGAACCGTCCGCCGGGCAGGCCGACTGCGACCCGAGCGGGCGTCCCGTCGGGTTCGCGCAGCAACGACACCGGGCTGCCGTCCGGATCGGTCACCGGGTAGCGCTCCTGCTGCCAGCCGTCGCGGGACAAGGACTGACGGAAGTACCCGGCCCGGTAGAACAGGCCGATCGCGATGATCGGCACGCCGAGGTCGCTGGCCGTCTTCAGGTGGTCGCCGGCGAGGATGCCCAGGCCACCGGAGTACTGCGGCAGGGCGGAGGCGATGCCGTACTCCGGCGAGAAGTAGGCGATCCCGGCCGGCGCCTGCGGCCCGAGCGACTGGAACCAGCGATCGGAGGCCAGGTAGGCCCGCAGGTCGTCTCGACACCGATCGACCCACGACACGAACGAGTCGTCCGCCGCCAGCTCGGCCAGGCGGCGAGCAGAGACCTCTCCGAGGAGCCGCACCGGATCCGGGTCGTCGTCGTCCCACAGGTCACGATCGATGGCGGCGAACAGGTCGCGCGTCTGCGGGTGCCAGCTCCACCGGAGGTTGGTCGCGAGCTCCTCCAGTGCGGCGAGCTTCGCGGGAAGGACGGTTCGGACGGTGAAGCGGCGGATAGCTCTCACGGGCATCAACCTACCCGCCCGTACGGCCGCCTCCCAGGCCGGATCGTCGGATTCCCGGCACCAGATGCTCGATCCTTTCGTCTGCGCGCAAGGTCTTGCGCTCCATCCTGCCTCTTACGCCCCTTCCGTCGCGGCCCCGCACTACGCTCGGCGCATGGCGTCCACCCGGAGAGCCGCGCAGCGCGTCACGGCCGCGCGGCCCGTTCCGACGCCTGCCCCGAGCCCCGAGGCGAAGCCCGCCGCGGCCGGCCCGTGGAGTCCGCCCGCGCTGCCGGTGCCCGTGGAGCTGGCCGGACGGTTCCCCGTCACCGACGTCAGCCCGGTCGTTCTCGGCGGGCGACGGCCCGCGGCCGCCGTCGTCGGTGAGGCGGTCCCCATCCGCGCGACGGCTTTCCGCGAAGGGCACGACAGCCTCGGGATGACCGCCGTTCTCCACCGACCCGACGGCAGCGAGGCCGCGCGCGTCCGGATGACGCCCGGCCCCGCGTGGGAGGACTCGTGGTCGGCGCACGTGCGTCCCGACGAGGTCGGCGACTGGACCTTCACGCTCGAGGCGTGGAGCAGCCCCTGGGACACCTGGACGCACCGCGCGACGATCAAGGTCCCCGCGGGACTCGACGTCGATCTCGAGCTGGCCGAAGGCGCATTGCTTCTCCGCCGGGCGGCGGCGCAGGCCGAGGTCGGGGAGGACGGGGCCCGCACCCTGGGCCAGGCCGCGCGGCTCGCGACGGATGCGGACCTCCCTGTTCCGGTGAGACTGGCTGCCGCGACCGATCCGGCGGTCACCGACCTCCTGCATCGGTTCCCGCTGCGTGACGGCGTGTCCGTCAGCGGTCCCTGGCCGCTGCGGGTCCAGCGCCGGCGTGCCCTCGTCGGCGCCTGGTACGAGTTCTTCCCCCGCAGCGAGGGCGCGACCCTCGACCCGCCGGTCTCCGGCACCCTGGCGACCGCGGCACGCCGGCTGGCGGCCGTCGCGGAGATGGGGTTCGACGTCGTCTACCTGCCGCCCATCCACCCCATCGGGCACGTCAACCGCAAGGGGCCGAACAACACGCTGGTGCCCGGCCCGGGCGACCCCGGCTCTCCGTGGGCGATCGGCTCGGCGGACGGCGGTCATGATGCGGTCCACCCGGACCTCGGGACGTTGGCCGACTTCGACGACTTCGTCGCCCAGGCCAGCGCTCTCGGCCTGGAGGTCGCGCTCGATCTGGCCCTGCAGGCCGCACCCGACCACCCGTGGGTCTCGTCCCATCCAGAGTGGTTCACCACCCGGGCCGACGGCACGATCGCGTACGCGGAGAACCCGCCGAAGAAGTACCAGGACATCTACCCGCTCAACTTCGACAACGACCCCGAGGGGCTGTATGCCGAGGTCGAGCGCGTCGTCCGGTTCTGGATGTCCCACGGCGTTCGCATCTTCCGAGTCGACAATCCTCACACCAAGCCGCTGTGGGTCTGGGACCGGCTCACATCCAGCATCTTCGCGACGGACCCGGACGTGCTGTTCCTCGCCGAGGCGTTCACGAAGCCGCCGATGATGCGCGCGCTGGCCGAGGTCGGCTTCCAGCAGAGCTACACCTACTTCACGTGGCGCAACACGCGGGCGGAGATCGAGGAGTACGGACGCGAGCTGGCGGGCCCGTCGTCGGCGTACATGCGGCCGAACTTCTTCGTCAACACCCCGGACATCCTCCCGGAGTACCTCCAGCAGTCCGGTCCGGCGGGGTTCGCCATCCGCGCCACGCTGGCGGCGACGCTGTCGCCGACCTACGGCGTCTACAGCGGATTCGAGCTCTACGAGCATGTCGCGGTCCGGCCGGGCAGCGAGGAGTACCTGGACTCCGAGAAGTACCAGTACCGGCCCCGCGACTGGGACGCCGCGCGCCGCCAGGGCCGCACGCTGGCGCCCTACCTGACCCAGCTCAACGCCATGCGGCGGGACCGGCCGGCCCTCCAGGACCTGCGGTCGCTTCGGTTCCACGGCGTCGACGGCAGCAGCGACATCGTCGCGTTCTCCAAGGTCGACGGCGATGATGTCGTTCTCGTCGTCTGCACCCTGGACCCGTCGGTCGAACGCGAGGCGACCGTGTGGTGGGACCTCGAGGCGCTGGGGCTGCCGGACCGCTTCGTCGCGCACGACCTGGTGTCCGGAGCGACCTGGACCTGGGAGCGTTCCACGTTCGTCCGCCTGCGCCCCTGGGAGCATGTCGCGCACGTCGTCCACGCCCGTCGCCTGTGACCACTTCGACCCCGGGAGATGCCGTGCCCATCGATGCCGTGCCCACGCCCGCCGTGCCCGCGCCGCGGGAGGTCTCGGTCCTGGACCTGGACCGGCTCGTCGACGGGTGGCATCACGACCCGCACTCGATCCTGGGACCGCACGCCGAGGCGGGTGTCGTCACGGTCCGGGTCCTCCGGCCGGGCGCCGAGGCGGTCACGGTCGTCACGCCGACCGAGCGCGTCGCCCTGGAGCACGAGCACCGCGGCGTGTGGGTCGGGGTCCTGCCCGGCTCGACGGTGCCGGACTACTCCATCGACGTCACGTACGGCGGCACGATCGTGCCGGCGGACGATCCGTACCGGTTCTGGCCGACGCTCGGCGAGATCGACCTGCACCTGATCGGGGAAGGCCGGCACGAGCAGCTGTGGCAGGTGATGGGGGCGCACGTCCGCAGCTACGAGACCGCCATCGGGGTCGTGAGCGGCGTCTCGTTCGCGGTGTGGGCCCCGAACGCCCAGGGCGTCCGGGTCGTGGGCGACTTCAACTACTGGGACGGCACCGCCCACCCGATGCGCTCGCTGGGCAGCACCGGCATCTGGGAGCTCTACGTTCCCGACATCGGCGACGGCACGATCTACAAGTTCCAGATCCTCGGCCGCGACGGCGTGTGGCGCGAGAAGGCCGATCCGTTCGCCTTCGCCACCGAGGTCCCGCCAGCGACCGGGTCGGTCGTCTTCACGCCGCGGTTCGACTGGGCGGACGGCGCGTGGCTGGAGGCGCGCGCGCAGACCGACCAGCACAAGCGTCCGCTGTCGATCTACGAGGTCCATCTCGGCTCCTGGCGGGCCGGCCTGGACTACCGGCAGCTCGCGGTGGAGCTGACGGAGTACGTGCGCGACGCCGGGTTCACCCACGTCGAGTTCCTGCCCGTGGCCGAGCATCCGTACGGACCGTCGTGGGGGTATCAGGTCACGTCGTACTTCGCGCCGACCTCGCGCTTCGGGTCGCCGGACGCGTTCCGGTTCCTGGTCGACACGTTGCACCAGGCCGGGATCGGCGTCCTGGTCGACTGGGTCCCCGCCCACTTCCCGAAGGACGCCTGGGCGCTGGGCCGGTTCGACGGGACCGGGTTGTACGAGCACCCGGACCCGCACCGCGGGGAGCACCCGGACTGGGGCACCTACGTGTTCGACTTCGGCCGCACGGAGGTCCGCAACTTCCTCGTCGCGAACGCGCTGTTCTGGCTGGAGGAGTTCCACGTCGACGGGCTGCGCGTCGACGCGGTCGCGTCGATGCTGTACCTGGACTACTCGCGCAAGGCCGGCGAGTGGACGCCCAACCAGTACGGCGGGCGCGAGAACCTGGACGCCGTGGCGTTCTTGCAGGAGACGAACGCGACGGTCTACAAGCGCGTGCCCGGCGTACTGATGATCGCCGAGGAGTCGACGGCGTGGCCGGGCGTCACCCGCCCGACGTTCCTCGGAGGCCTGGGGTTCGGCTACAAGTGGAACATGGGGTGGATGCACGACACCCTGGAGTACATCTCGCACGAGCCGATCCACCGGCAGTACCACCACAACGAGATGACGTTCTCGATGGTGTACGCGTACAGCGAGCACTTCATCCTGCCGATCTCGCATGACGAGGTCGTGCACGGGAAGGGCTCGCTGGTCGGCCGGATGCCCGGAGACCGGTGGCAGGAGCTCGCGAACCTGCGGGCCTACCTGGCGTACATGTGGGCCCACCCCGGCAAGAAGCTGCTGTTCATGGGGTCGGAGTTCGCTCAGTCCAACGAGTGGTCGAGCGAACGCAGCCTGGACTGGTGGCTGCTGCAGTTCCCCGAGCACGCCGGAGTACTGCAGACGGTCACCGATCTCAACGCGCTCTACCGCGCGACGCCGGCGCTCTGGCAGCGCGACGACGACCCGGGCGGGTTCGAGTGGATCGACGCCAACGACTCCGGCTCGAACGCGTTCACGTGGATTCGGCGCGACGACGAGGGCGGGATGCTGGCCGTCGTCGCGAACCTCTCGCCCGTCCCGCGGGAGGGCTACCGGCTCGGCCTTCCGGCCGAAGGCCGCTGGACCGAGGTGCTCAACACCGACGCGGTCGAGTACGGCGGCTCGGGCCTGGGCAACTTCGGTGCCGTCCATGCCGAGGCGATCTCGTGGCACGGTCGGCCCGCGTCGGCGAGCCTGGTGCTTCCGCCGCTGGCGACCTCCTACTTCCGCTTCGACGGCTGACGCCCCCTTCCCCTCCCCGTTTTTCGCGAGTGGTGAGGTGTGGCCCCCACGGCACGCCGTGAGGGGGCCACACCTCACCACTCGCGGACGTAGTCCCGCGATATGCACACGACGGCGACTTCCGGGCAGCACCCACAAGGTCGGCCGTGTGGTGTCGCCGGAGTCGAACCGCCCGCACCGTGTGCCGCATGCCGATCGAACCGCAGGCGTCGCCTGCGTCCGCCCCTTTCCTCGTCACGGCTGCCGGTGGCGACGGTCTGACGCACAAGCAGACGCGGGCAGCATCCCTTGTCGTCCCCTCGCGCGGGGTGCGGGTCGGCCGAGAGGTCGACCTCATCGATGCAGCGCCGGCCGTCGCCCTGCTCGCGTCGGGTGACGCGGCCGTCCTCACCGACCTGTCAGCGGCACGCGCCATCGGTCTTCCGTTGCCACCGTGGATCGCTCTCGCGAAGGAGCCGTCACTCGTCTCGGTCTCGACGCGGTCGACGTCGGTCCGGCCTCAGCGAACGGGCGTCCGCGGTCGGCGGATCGACCTGCCCGATGAGCACTTGACCGTCGTCGACGGGCTCGGCTGCACGACCCCCGCACGGACCTGGCTCGACTGCGCGGGGATGATTCCGATCGAGCACGTGGTCGCGATGGGCGACGTGATCCTGCGCAGGAGGCTCGGCTCCGTCGACGACCTGCGCCGGATGGTGCACTGGGGGTATCGCCGCCGGGGCGTGAAGGTCGCCCGCACGGCCCTGCCGATCCTCGACCCCGGTGCCGAGTCCCCCGGCGAGTCGTGGACCCGCTGTCATCTGGTCCTGGGCAAGGTCCCTCCACCACGGTGCAATGCGGACATCGTCGACCGCGGCGAGTGGCTCGCCCGTGGTGACCTCGTCTGGGAGGCGCACAAGGTCGTCGTCGAGTACGACGGAGGCGTCCACCTCGACGAGATGCAGCGGCGCTACGACGCGGCTCGGCGCAACCAGCTGACGCGGGCGGGCTGGCTGGTCCTCGTCGTGACGGCCGACGACCTGCGCAAGCCGTGGCTGTTGGTGAACCTGGTGCGCGCCGCTCTCGCCAGCCGCGTACCGCTTCGTTGAGCGGTGAGGTGTGGCCCGTTCAACGGGTCGCGAGTGGGCCACGAGTCACCGCTCGCGGAACTGGCGGGGTTAGAAGAGCGCAGCGGCCAGGGCTCGGCGGGCGGCGGGCACCGACGGGTCATCCCCGGCGAGCAGGAAGTAGTCGAGCACCCGCGCACGGGCCGCCTCGCGCTCGTCCCCACTCGTCGCGCGGACGGCGTCGACACCCCAGCCGAGCGCCGCGGCCCACTCCCCCGCGATCGCGGCCGAGTCTGCGGCAGCGAGCAGCGACGTCGGGTCGCCCGCGACCGGATCGGCAACGGGAGGCAGGCTCTCCGCGCGGCGGTACAGCCGCACCAGCGCGAGGCCGGCCTCGGCGTCGGCGTCCGCGGGGCTGGCATCGAGCACCGCCCGGTAGGCCCGCTCGGCGGCGTCCCAGTCGCCCTCCTCGATGGCCGCGTACGCGGGCTCGAACCGTGGGTCGATCGCCTCCTCGGCCGGCTCGGCAGCCGCTGCGTCGTCACCGACGGCTGGATCCTCGACCCCGATCCGACCGGAGACACCCTGCTCGGCGGCCACCTTGAGGAGCTCGTCAATGATCTGCCGGACCTGGGCCTCGGGGTAGGCGCCCTGGAACAGCGGGACCGGCTGACCGGCGATCACGGCGAACACCGACGGGATCGACTGCACCTGGAAGGCGGCCGCGATCTGCTGCTCGGCGTCGACATCCACCTTCGCGAGCACCCAGCGCCCGCCCCCCTCGGCCGCGAGCTTCTCCAGGATCGGCGAGAGCTGCTTGCACGGGCCGCACCAGGTCGCCCACAGGTCGATGACGACCGGCACCTGCCGCGACCGGTCGATGACCTCCGCCTGGAACGTCTCCGTGGTGACGTCGATGACGACGCCGGCCGGCGCGTTCGCGAGGGCCTGCTCGGCCTTGGCCTGGTTCTGCTTCGCGGTGGCCAGAGCGCCGAGGTCGACGGCGCCGCGGGCGGAGAACGGGGTCGATGCCATGGGTGACATTGTTCCTCAGCCACGCGCGGCCGCGCAGAGGCGGTCCGGCTAGCGGATGAGGCCTCGGTTGCGCAGGGTGCGCTGGCGCAGCGGAGCGAAGATCAGGCGCTCGATGAGGATGCCGACGGCCATGATCATCGCGATGGCGCCGAGGATGAGGGCCATGTTGCCCAGGGACCGGCCCGTGTCCAGCATCTGCCCCAGGCCGGGGCCGAGCGCCGGCGAGACGGCGATCAGCTCGGCGGCCATGAGCGAGCGCCAGGAGAACGCCCATCCCTGTTCGAGCCCGGCGAGGTAGCCCGGCCACGCGGCCGGAAGCACGATGCGCCAGGTCCGTCCGAAGCCCTTTGCTCCCATGATCTGGCCGGCGCGCAGGTAGATCGGCGGGATCTGGTCCATCCCCGCGAGGAGGCCGTTGATGATCGAGGGGACGGCGCCGAGGAGGACGACGGTGAAGATCGTCGCGTCGGACAGGCCGAACCAGATGATCGCCGCCGGCACCCAGGCGACGGACGGCAGCTGCTGCAGACCGGTGACGATCGGACCGAAGATCGCGCGAAGCCACGGGTAGAACCCCAGCGCGAGGCCGATCGGCGTGGCGACGACGAGCGAGAACAGGAAGCCCTGGGCCGCGCGTCGGATGCTGTTGAAGACCGACTGCCACAGGAGGTCCTGCGCCGCCTGCTGGGACAGCGCGTCCCACACCTGACCGGGCCCGGGGAGCACGTAGTCGGGCTGCACCTTCAGCGCGAACGCGATCTGCCAGATGATGACGATGACGGCGATCGCGATGAGCGGGGACAGGAGCCGGGCGACATACGACTTCGCGCTCGTCTTCTGCCGGCCGCCGGTCTCGAGGTTGTCCAGGCCGGCTTCGAGCCGCTTGAGGTCAGTGGGCGTCGTCGTGTCGACGCTGCTGTCAGCCGGCATGGCGCACGATCTCCTTGCGCAGGTGGTCGGTGATCTCGCTGGCCAGGCTGGCCACGTCCGGGGAGTCCAGGCGCCACGCTTCGTGGCGTCCGATGTGCCACTCCTCGATGATCCGCCCGGGACGGGAGGACATGAGGAGCACCCGCTCGCTCAGCCGGACCGCCTCGCGGACGTTGTGCGTGACGAAGAGCACCGCGAGGCCGGTCTCCTGCCAGATCCGCGTGAGCTCCTCGTGCAGCAGGTCGCGGGTGATCGCGTCGAGCGCGGCGAACGGCTCGTCCATCAGCAGGATGGACCGGCCCAGCGCCAGCGAGCGGGCGATGGCGACCCGCTGGCGCATGCCGCCGGAGAGCTCGTGCGGCCGCTGGCCGTAGGCGCGCTCCAGGTGGACCAGGGCGAGCAGCTCGTGCGCACGCTCCTTGCGCTCGGATCGGGGGACGCCGGTGAACGTGAGCGCGAGCTCGACGTTCTTGCCCGCCGTCAGCCACGGCATGAGGGCCGCCTCCTGGAACATGAACGAGGGCCGGCCGGAGGGCTCGACGGCACCCGAGGACTGCTTGTCGTGGCCGCTGAGGAGGTTCAGCA
>JAFIHP010000406.1 GCA_017849335.1 Actinomycetales bacterium
ACGACGATCCTCCCGGCGATGACGGTCGGTGGCTCCGTGGACGTCAAGCCGTCGGCGTCCTGCCAGGCGAGCAACCCGGTGTGGTCCATCGTCAGCGGAGCGTTGCCCGCCGGCGTGGCGCTCGGGGTCGTGGACGGGACGAACATTGGCGTTATCGCTGGTACGCCGACCGAAGCTGGTCCGTACGCCGTGACGGTGTCGGTGACGTGTGGATACGGGCAGAGGTACTCCTCGCAGATCACCTATTCGGGGACCGTCGCTGCTGCGGCGTCGACCGTCGCGGCGAGCGCCCCTGCCTCCGTCACGTCATCGGAGGTGTTGGGGCGGGGCACCGTGACACCGAACGGGAGTGCGGTGTCGTCGGTCGAGTGCCGGGTTGTGTCGAGCGTCGGAGGCCTGCCGTCCGCGACTGTGGTGCCGGCGACTCCGTCCACCCTCGGCGCGGACGCCGGGCCGACGGCCGTCACGTGCGCGTTGTCGGAGCTGACGCCGAACCAGCGGTACGTCTACGACCTCGTGGCGACGAACGGCATCGGCACGACCACGAGCGCGTCCGTCCCCTCCGTCACGGGAGCCGCCCCGCCGATCGTGTCGGCTGGTGCGGCGACGGCCGTGCCCCAGCGTGCCGCGACCGGTAACGGGACGGTCACCGCCACGAACGAGTCCGTGAGCGAGATCCGGTGCGCGGTCTGGCCCGCTGCGCAGTCGCCGAGCGCCGCGGTCACTGCGGCCGCGACGCCCGCATCGGCACCGGATACTTCGGCGAACCTGGCGGTGACATGCGACTTCGCGGGTCTGGCCTCGTCGACGGCCTACGCCTACACCGTGTCCGCCCGCGACGAAGACGACTGGGCGACGACGGCCCCGGTCTCGTTCGCTACCACCGCGTGGCCCGCTCCGCCGGCGCCGAGCCCCACTCCGACGCCTGATCCTGCGCCCACGCCGGCCGTGACGCCCACGACGACGGCGTCGGCCTTCTCGCCGGTCGACCTGGGTGGCGGTCTGTCGACGGCTCCGGGTGCCGGTGCACGCCGGCTGCCGTGGGTCGACCCATCCCGCACGCGGCGGGACGCCCCGGTGGTCGTGGCGCCGGTGGGATCCGCGGTCTGGGTGCGTGCGGAGGACCTGGCTCCGCGCCGGGCGTGGACGGTCTCGGTGGACGCCGGCGCGGGATGGCACCGGCTCGCTGTCGTGACGTCCACGCGCGCGGGTCGCCTGGTGCTCCCGGCCGTCGTCGGTTCCCACGCTGTGCGGGCATCGTTCCGGTTGACCACCCCGGACCGGGCGACTCGCTGGATCGTTCTTCGCGTGCGGGGGTGACCGTCAGGGAAGCGCGTGGAACACCCGGAGGGAGCGCGCGGGGAGCGTGACCACGGTGCCCGACGGGACCTCGGTGTCCTCCTCGTCAGCCCGGCCCGTCGCCGTGTCGACGATCAGCCGGTAGGCCCGTCCGCAGGGCTCGCCGGGGAGGGTGAAGTCGACCGGGTCGGTTCCGGCATGCATGACCACGAGGAACGACGAGTCCCGGACGACGTCCTGGTCCTCGACCTCCGCCTCGTGCGCCTCGCCGGCGAGGTACATCCCGATCGTCCGTGCGTTGGCGGCGTTCCACTCGGCGTCGGTGAGCTCGCGTCCGT
This sequence comes from Actinomycetales bacterium, assembly GCA_017849335.1. Taxonomy (GTDB): domain Bacteria; phylum Actinomycetota; class Actinomycetes; order S36-B12; family S36-B12; genus UBA10649. The sequence continues at coordinate 1,638 of JAFIHP010000406.1, forward strand.
CCGCTCCGATCCAGGCGAGGTCCTTCGGGCCGCCGTCGGTCAACGGGGTGCCGTCGAAGAAGTACCGCTGCCGGAACGCGCTGTGGTTCCGTCTCAGCCAGAGCACCTTGCTGGCGAACACCTTCAGGTCGGACTGCCAGGGCTCCCACGACCAGTCGTACCAGGAGATCTCGTTGTCCTGGCAGTAGGCGTTGTTGTTGCCCTGCTGGGTGCGACCGAACTCGTCGCCGCCGCAGATCATCGGCACGCCGGTCGACAGGAGCAGCGTCGACATCAGGTTCCGCAGCTGCCGGTGCCGGATCTGGTTGACCGCGGCGTCGTCGGTCTCGCCTTCCACGCCGTAGTTGGAGGACCGGTTGTTGTCCGTCCCGTCGCGGTTGCCCTCGAGGTTGGCCTCGTTGTGCTTGCGGTCGTAACTGACCAGGTCGCGCATCGTGAAGCCGTCGTGCGCGGTGACGAAGTTGATCGACGCGAACGGCCGCCGCCCCTCCGACGCGTAGAGGTCGGCCGACCCGGACAGCCGCCAGCCGAGCTCGCCGATACCGGCGTTCCCGCGCCAGAACTCGCGGATGTTGTCGCGGTACTTGTCGTTCCACTCGGTCCACAGCGGCGGGAACTCGCCCACCTGGTACCCGCCGGGACCGACGTCCCAGGGCTCGGCGATCAGCTTCACGCGTCGCAGCACCGGGTCCTGCTGGATCGTCGTCATGAAGTTGCCGAGCATGTTCACGTCGTGGAACGACCGGGCGAGCGCCGACGCGAGGTCGAAGCGGAACCCGTCGACGTGCATCTCCTCGACCCAGTACCGCAACGAGTCCATGACCAGCTGCAGGACGTGCGGCTTCGACACGTCGAGGGTGTTGCCGCAGCCGGTGTAGTCGGCGTAGTACCGGCCGCCGGACTGCAGGTGGTAGTAGTCGTCGTTGTCGATCCCGCGGAACGCCAGGGTCGGCCCGAGCTGGTTGCCCTCCGCCGTGTGGTTGTACACGACGTCGAGGATGACCTCGAGCCCGACGGCGTGCATCGCCTTTACCATGCGCTTGAACTCGGACACCTGGCCGCCGAGCTCGCCGGTCGAGGAGTAGGCCGCATGCGGGGCGAAGTACCCGATCGAGTTGTACCCCCAGTAGTTCGTCAGCCCGTCCGCGAGCAGGTGGGTCTCGTCGACGAAGTGGTGGACGGGGAGCAGCTCGACGGCGGTGACGCCGAGCGTCGTGAGGTGCTCGAGCACGGCGGGATGGGTCAGGCCGGCGTAGGTCCCGCGCTCGTGCTCGGGGATGGAGGGGTGCAGCTTGGTGATGCCGCGCACGTGCGTCTCGTAGATGACGGTGTCGCCCCAGGCCGTCCCGGGCCGACGGTCGTCGCCCCAGTCGAAGTGGTCGTCCACCACGACGCTGCGCGGCACGAAGGGCGAGGAGTCAGCGGTGCTCATCCGCAGGTCGTCGCTGTCGACGTGGCCGAACACGGCGGGATCGAGGCGGAAGGCACCGGTCATCGCGCGGGCGTACGGGTCCAGGAGCAGCTTGCTGGGGTTCCAGCGGTGCCCGATCGTCGGGTTCCAGTCGCCGCTGACACGGAAGCCGTAGCGCGTGCCAGCCGGGAGGTCGTCCAGATGCCCGTGGAAGACGTTGAACGTCCGCTCGGTCAGGGGCACGCGATGTTCGGCGCCGGCATCGTCGAACACGCACAGTTCGACCCCGGTCGCACCCTGGGCCCACAGGGCCACGGTCGCGCCGCCGCGGCCGTCGGGAGTGACGCCCAGCGGGTCCCATCCGGAGGATCCGTGGCCCGTCACGCGGCACACCGTACAACCCGGCCGGAGGGGCGCCGCTACGCTCGGCCTCCGGGATATGTGGACGTTCACGGATCTGAGGCGGTAGTCGATGGCGGAGTTCGTTTCGCTCGAGGTGGTGGACCGGATCGCGACCATCGCGCTGCAGCGGCCGCCGATGAACGCCCTGTGCCTTCAGATGCAGCGCGAGATCCGGGACGCGGCGGTGGAGATGGCCGGTCGCTCGGACGTCGGTGCCGTCGTCCTCACCGGGGGGCCGACGGTGTTCGCCGCGGGTGCGGACATCAAGGAGATGGCCGCCATGTCCTTGCAGGACATGCTCTCGGCGTCGTCCGCCTTGCAGGACTCGTTCAATGCCGTGGCCCGGATCCCTCAGCCGACGATCGCCGCGATCGAGGGCTATGCGCTCGGCGGCGGGTGCGAGCTCGCCCTGTGCTGCGACCTGCGGATCGCCGGGCACGGGGCCAAGCTCGGTCAGCCAGAGATCCTGCTCGGGATCATCCCGGGCGCCGGCGGTACGCAGCGCCTGCCGCGACTGGTCGGCCCCTCGCGGGCGAAGGACCTGATCCTGACGGGCCGGATGGTCGACACCGACGAGGCGCTCGCCATGGGGCTGGTCGATCGGGTGGTCGACACGGGAACCTCGCAGCAGGCCGCCGCGGAGCTCGCCGGCCGACTGGCGGCGGGGGCTCCGCTCGCCCTGCGAGCAGCGAAGGAGGCGATCGACCACGGCCTGGACGTCGACCTGACGACCGGCCTGGAGATCGAGCGGTCGAAGTTCGTGGCACTGTTCGGCACCGAGGACCGCACAACGGGCATGACGGCGTTCGTGGCGAAGTCGAAACCCGACTTCACGGGCCGCTGATTTCCACTTATATTACTCGTCAGTAACTTATGGCTGCGAAGGGGTCGTCGTGAAGGTCGCGGTGTGTGTGAAGCAGGTGCCTGACACGTGGGCGGAGAAGCGCCTGCGTGAGGGGGACGGGCTGCTGGACCGGGAGTCCGCGGAGGGGGTGATGAACGAGCTGGACGAGTACGCAGTGGAGGAGGCGCTGCGGCTGGTCGAGGCGCACGGCGGCGAGGTCGTGGTCGTGTCGATGGGTCCGGCTCGTGCCGCGGAGACGGTGCGCAAGGCGTTGAGCATGGGCGCCGATGCCGGGATCCACCTGGTCGACGACGGTCTGGCGGGGTCGGACGCGCTGGCGACCAGCTACGCGCTGGCCGAGGTGCTGAAGGACCGTGGGTTCGACCTGGTCGTGTTCGGGTCGGAGTCGACCGATGCGCGGATGAGCGTGGTGCCCGCGATGGTCGCGGCGCGGCTCGGTGTCGCGCAGCTGACGTACGCGCAGAAGGTCGAGGTCTCCGGGTCGCAGGTGACGGTGGAGCGGGTCAGCGAGTCGGGCTTCGACACGGTGACCGGGGCCATGCCGGCGGTGGTGAGCGTGGTGGAGAAGATCAACGAGCCGCGGTACCCGTCGTTCAAGGGGATCATGGCGGCGAAGAAGAAGCCGGTGGAGACCGTGTCCATCGCCGACGCCGGCCT
>JAFIHP010000407.1 GCA_017849335.1 Actinomycetales bacterium
GGTTGCCGGAGCCGCAGCTCCAGGTCCCGCTCTACGACGACGACGGCCTGATCGGCTACGTGGACGCCCTGTGGCTCGAGCTCGGCGTCGTCGGTGAGGCCGACGGTCTCGTCAAGTACGGCGGGGGTTCGGACACCGTGATCGCGGAGAAGCGTCGCGAGGACCGCATCCGTGCTCTCGGATACGCCGTGGTGCGCTGGACGTGGGACGAGATCATGCTCCGTCCCGGGGTGGTCGTGGCTCGGATACGCGAAGCCGCTCGATGGTCCGCGAGGCGGGCCGGCTGACGCCCCGGGACGAATGAACGATTCGCGGTGCGGACGGGCCAGATTCGTTCGTCTGTCCCGGCCGCCGGGACAAACGAACGAAGAGGGGGAACGGCTAGCCGCGGGAGGCCAGTCGCTCCCGCAGCGCCTCGCGCTTGTCCTCGAAGCGCGACGCCTGCGTCTCCATCTGGTCGAGGAACGCCGCCAGCTCGTCGCGTGCTGCCTGGCCGACCGGGCCCAGGTCCTCGCGCTCGAAGACCCGCCACTTGCGCAGGACCGGCATGACGACGTCGTCGCGATGCAGGCGCAGGTCGTAGATCCCGGCGACGGCGATCTCGACCGACTTGCGCCCGAACCCCTCGATGCCGTGACCGGGCATCGAGAAGTCGCGGATCGAGGCCCACGTGGCGGCCATGGTCTGGTCCGGGACGAGGTCGAACGCGGCCTCGATGACGTTCCGGTAGAACAGCATGTGCAGGTTCTCGTCGAGCGCGATGCGGGTCAGCAGCTGCTCGGCGATCTCGTCGCCGGTCGCCGCGCCGGTGTTGCGATGGGACACGCGGGTCGCGAGCTCCTGGAAGGACACGTAGGTCAGGCCGGCGAGCAGTCCCGGGTTGATCGCGGTGAAACCCTCCTGCATGTGGACCATGCGCGCGTCCTCGAGCGCGCGCGGGTCCACCGCCCGCATCGTCAGCAGCAGGTCGCGGATCGCCGTTCCGTGACGACCCTCCTCCGCCGTCCACCGGCCCAGCCACGCGGCCCAGGCGCCGTCGCGACTCACGTTGGTCGCGATGGCCGTGTGATAGCTGGGGAGGTTGTCCTCGGTCAGCAGGTTCACGATGAGGCTCGTCCGCGCGGCGTCGCTGAAACGCTGCTCGGTCGGGCTCCACTCGCGCCCGTCGAGCGGTCCGCCGAAGTCCTCCCCCTGGGTCCACGGGACGTACTCGTGCGGGTACCAGTCGCGCACGGTGGCCAGGTGGCGGGCCAGCTCGCGCTCGGCCACGGGTTCGAGCTCGCGCGCGAGGTCATCGTCGGGGACAGGGGCGTCGAGGACGGGTGCATCGGTCACGTGCCCAGCCTGTCACGCCCCGATGCCGAGCCGGCGACGACCGGCCCGCAACGGCGTGCACGTCTACGCAGAAAGTCAAGGCCCAACGACCCGCGCGACGACGACCCTCGGCGGTGGTGCCGGCGTTACTGTGGAGTAGTCCTGATCCGACAGGAGGTCCACACGATGAACGAGAAGGTCGCCGGCTGTGCGGCACCCGCTGAGGTCGCCCGGGCCGACGGATTCGACCAGACCGGCGACGCCGCCGACCAGGCCGACCGGCTGTCGATGGTCATGGAGGCGGAGGCCACCCACAACGCGCTGAACGGCGGCAGAGGCGAGGGGGCGATCGACGATCTGCCGTACCCGCTGGAGGACCTCGAGGACGTGCTCGCGATGGAGGACGCCGAGGACGGCAGCGACGACCCCCAGCACGCCGGCGGACTCACCCCGGCGCCGTGGATGACCGCCGAGCAGGCGGCGATCCACATCGTCGACCTGGAGGACCCGGAGGACTCCGCCTACCTCGACGACGAGACCGACGACGAGCGCGCCGACCCGTTCCACGACCAGTACGAAGGTCGCGCGACGGATCTCACGCCCGAGGACGAGACCCTCATCGGCGTCGACCCGTACGACGAGAGTGCGCGCCGACGTGACTGACGTCCTCTACGCCGTCGACGGTCCGGTCGCCACCATCACGTTGAACCGACCGGACCGGCTCAACGCGATCGTCCCCGGGATGGGCGAGGAGTACGCCGCGGCACTGCTGCGCGCCGACGCCGATCCGGCCGTGCGGGCGATCGTCGTGACCGGTGCGGGTCGCGGCTTCTGCGCGGGCGCCGACCTCGGTGCGCTCTCCGAGGGGCCCGAGACCCTGGCGCGCTACCTCGACGGGCAGACGCCCGACACGCTGCCGACCCTCGCACTGCGCCTGCGCAAGCCGGTGGCAACGGCGATCAACGGCCCGTGCGCCGGCATCGGGTTCGTGCTGGCCATCAGCGCCGACGCCCGGTTCGCCCACCCGCAGGCGTCGATGAGCACGACCTTCTCCCGCCTCGGGCTGATCGCGGAGTACGGGTGCGCGTGGCTGCTCACCCGCCTCGTCGGTCTCGCCGACGCGACGGACCTGCTGCTCACCGGGCGCACGATCACCGGCGAGCAGGCACTCGCCATGGGCCTGGTCAACGCGGTCGACGAGGACCCGGTCGGCGTGGCGACGGCCTGGGCGCTCGACCTGGCAGAACGCTGCTCCCCGTCCGCGCTCGCCGTGATGAAGGCCCAGCTGCTCCAGGTCGACGGACAGCGCATGGACGAGTCCGTCGTGACGTCTCTCGCGGAGATGCGCCGCGCGTTCGAGCGTCCGGATCTCGCGGAGGCGATCGCCGCGCGGACCGAGCAACGACCCGCCGTGTTCCCGCCCCTGGCCTAGGCCGGCGACCTACGGCAGCACCCCGCAGTGCGCGAGCGCCAGTCGGATCAGGCGGCCTTGTCCGCCGCTGGTCTCGGCCTCGAACTCCAGGGACACGGCCTCCTGCGGGCTCACCCACGCCAGGTCGAGCGCGTCGCTCGACGGAGCGCAGTCGCCGCCCATCGGCACCACGAACGCGAGAGAGACCGCGTGCTGCCGGGGATCGTGGAATCCCGTGACGTCCGGACTCGGGAAGTACTCGACGACCGTGAACGGCTGCGGTGAGGGAGCGAGCCGAGGCAGCGCCATCGGCCCCAGGTCCTTCTCGAGGTGGCGGATCAGCGCGTCGCGCACGCGCTCGCCGTACAGCACGCGGCCCGACACGACGGCCCGAGAGATGCTCCCGTCCGGCATCGCGCGCAGCAGCAGGCCCACGCTGGTGACGACCCCGCGTTCGTCGACGCGCACGGGGACGGCGTCGACGTAGACGATGGGCAGACGCTCGCGCGCGGAGGACAGCTCGTCGTCGGACAGCCACGAACCGCGCTGGTCCAGCATCTCGCTCATGGCGACCGACCCTACTGCCGCCATACTGGCGCCATGTGGGGAGCGCTCCTGACCGGCCTGGGTGTCGGCGCCCTGGCCGCGGCGAACGTCGGTCCGATCTGGCTGCTGTGCGTGCGCACCAGCGCCCGCTACGGGTGGCGGCCAGGTGCGGCCGTCGGCCTGGGCGCCGCGTCGGTCGACCTCGTGTACGCCATCCTCGGCGCGCTCGGTGCCGCCGCCCTCCTCCAGCTCGCGGCGCTGCGGATCGGCCTCGGGCTGCTGGGCGCCGGCGTCCTCATCTACCTCGGCGTCCGCACTCTGCGCGACGCGTTCCGCATCCGGCTCGGCGCAGAGACAGCGGACGAAGTGGTGCGGCCCCGCCACGCCCTGCGCACGGGCGTGGTGGCGACCGCGTCCAACCCCCTCACGATCCTGACATGGGGCGCGGTCTTCTCCGGAGCGGCGGTTGCCGACGTCGCGGGGAGCGCGATGTCCGCCGCGGCGTTCGTCGTCGGCATCGGCCTGGGCTCGCTCATGTTCCACGTCGTGCTTGCCGGCACGGCCGCGACGGTCGGCAGCAGGCTGGGCGATCGCGCACTGCGGTGGACCGACGCCATCAGCGGCGTCGGGCTGATCGGCTTCGGGACGCTCGTCGGCGTGCGCACTGTGCAGGACCGCTGACTCTGGTCTACCGTCGTGCGATGACCACCTCGACGCCCGCGTCCGACGGACCTACGCGTCCGGACGGCACCGAGTACGCCGATGTCCGCCCGGAGTCGCAGTGGCAGTCGGAGCTGAC
>JAFIHP010000408.1 GCA_017849335.1 Actinomycetales bacterium
GGCGGGCCTCACTCCTCCGTCGGCCGCAGGCTGATCGCGTCCGACGTCCGGGGCTCGGCCCTGGCGGGCCTCACTCCTCCGTCGGCCGCAGCGCCATCGTCACGGCCTTCTCGCGCGTGAACTCCTTGAGCGCCTCGTAGCCGCCGCCCTTGCTGAACCCGGACTCCTTGGCCAGGTTGAACGGGAAGCCGATGATGTAGGCGTTCGCGAACTCGTTCACGCTGATCTGGCCGGCGACGACGTCGCGCGAGACCTTCATGGCCCGCGTCAGGTCGTTCGTCCAGATCGCCACCAGCAGCCCGTACGGCGAGGCGTTCACGCGGTCGATGGCCTCCGCCGCCGTCCGGAAGGACTCCGCGGCGATGACCGGCCCGAAGACCTCCTCGCGCGCGATGCGCATGTCCGGCGTGACCTGGTCGTACAGGGTCGGGGCCACGTAGAGGCCCTCAGCGCCGGCGGCGGGACCACCGGCGACCAGTCGAGCACCCTCGGCCGCAGCGACGTCCAGGTAGCCGGTGACGCGCTCGTACTGGGCGTCGTTGATGAGCGGCCCGAGGTCGAGGTCCTCGTGCCAGGCGCCCATGCGCTGCTCGCGCATCCGGGCGGCCACCCGCTCGACGACCTCGTCGTACACGGTGTCCTGCACGAGCAGCCGGGAACCGGCGTAGCAGTTCTGGCCCGCGTTCTCGGTGATGGACTCGACGATCGTGTCGACGGCCAGGTCGAGGTCCGCGTCGGCGAAGACGACGTTCGGCGACTTGCCGCCGAGCTCGAGCTTGACCGGCGTGAGGTTCTCGGCCGCCGACCGCATGATGGCCCGCCCGGTCAGCGTCGAGCCGACGAAGCTGATGTGGCTGATGCCGGGGTGGGTGGTGAGGGGGACGCCGACCTCGTTGCCGAACCCGGGCAGGACGTTGAGCAGGCCGTCGGGGAGGCCTGCCTCCTGGGCGAGGGCGGCGATGCCGAGCGGGCTCATCGGAGCGTGCTCGGACGGCTTGAGGACCACGGCGTTGCCCGCTGCCAGCGCGGGAGCCGCGTCGGCCATCATGAGTACGGCCGGCACGTTCCACGCGATGATGAGCGCGCAGACGCCGAGGGGCTGGCGCAGGGTGAAGCCGACGTGGTCGGTCGAGCGCGAGGGCAGCGTGGCTCCCGCGAGCTTGTCGGCAGCGCCGGCGAAGTACTCCAGGATGCTCGCGGCGATGTAGATGTTGCGCCGGGCGTCGTTCAGCGGCTTGCCGACGTCCTGGGCCTCGAGCCGGGCGAGGTCTTCGACGTTCGCGTAGATCAGCTGCGCCCACCGGCCGAGGATCGCGCCGCGCTCGGAGGGCGAACGACGCGACCAGTCGGCGAACGCACGCTGGCCGGCCGCGACGGCGGCGTCGACATCGGCCGCGCCCGCACGGGCGGCGACGTGGAAGGTCGACCGCGCCGCAGGGTCGTAGACAGGCAGCGGCTGTCCGTCGGCAGCCGCGCGCCAGGTACCGTCGAGGAGGAGAGAGTTCTCCGGGATCGTGAAGGTCATGCTGGAGTGTTGACGACCCCCATCTCATAAGTCAAGATGCCGTCTTGCTTAGTGAGAGACTTGACTACGGCGGAGGAGACTCATGCGCGTCACCGCGGCAGTGCTCGACGGGTCCGGGAGCGATCCGGTCCTGACCGAGGTGGAGCTGGACTCCCCGCGCGCGGACGAGGTCCTCGTGCGCCTGACCAGCGTCGGCATCTGCGGGACCGACCTCCACTTCGCGACCGAGGTGCCGGCCCCCGCCGTGCTCGGCCACGAGGGTGCCGGCGTCGTCGAGCAGGTCGGCGACCAGGTCACCCACGTCGCTCCCGGCGACAAGGTGCTCCTGCACTTCTCCTGGTGCGGCCATTGCGACCACTGCATGAGCGGTGCACCCTCGTACTGCCGCAGCTTCGACGCGCTCAACTTCGGTGGCCGCCGCGCCGACGGGTCGTCGACGATCGACGTCGCGGGGACCCCGGCCTACGCGAGCTTCCTCGGGCAGTCGTCCTTCGCGACGCACGCCGTCGTCAGCGGACGCAGCGTCGTCCGGCTGCCGGACGACCTCGACCTGGACCCGATCGGCCCGCTGGGCTGTGGCCTGATGACCGGAGCCGGAGCTGTCCTGAACGTGCTCCGGCCGACGGCCGGCGACGTGGTCGGCGTCTTCGGGACCGGCCCCGTCGGCCTGGCCGCGGTGATGGCCGCGGCGACCGCCGGCGCCCGGGTCATCGCGGTCGATGTGAACGACGCTCGGCTGGAGACGGCGCGGGCTCTGGGGGCCGCCGCGACGGTGAACTCGGCGTCCAGCGACCTGGTCGCGGCGTTGGCGGACCTCGCCCCGAACGGCCTCGACAGCGCGGTCGACGCGACAGGTAGGGCGGACGTCGTCGCTGCGGCCGCGCAGGCGCTCCACACGCGCGGCACGCTGGCGGTCTGCGGCGTCGGACCGAGCCCGGCCGTGGAGATCGAATGGCGCACGCTCCTCAACGGGCGCACCGTGACCGGCGTCATCTCGGGGTCGGCGGTGCCGGCGACCTTCGTGCCGCGGCTGATCGACCTGTACCGATCCGGCAGCTTCCCGATCGACACCCTGGCTAGCTACTTCCCGTTCGAGCGGATCGGCGACGCGCTCGCGGCGGCTCGCCGTGGCGAGGTCGTCAAGGCCGTGCTCACGTTCTGAGCGATCGACCGGAGAGCGCGCCTCCCGGAAGTCGCTGCCCAGCAACACAATCGCCGCCTTTGCGGGTAGCGACTGTCGGTCCGATCGGGTACGCTGTACGCATGTTCGAACCAGCTCCGATGCCTGCTGGCGAGCCCGACGTGGGTGGCGCCGGGGCAGACGGCGGTCCGGACGAGACATGGGTGGATCGGGAGTGCCCGTTCGACGATGACGCGGATGCGCCGCCGGAGGACGCCGACGTTGTTGCCCCGACGGCGAGCGAGTGGCTGGAGTCCGCGTGTGCGCAGCGGCCGGGCGCGGGGCTCTTGGACACGCTCGGTGAGATTGTGCTGAGGGATGTGAGTGCGGATGAGGCGGTGACCGTGCTGCAGGAGATGCAGCGGGTCGCCGCCCACGTCGCCGGTCTGGAGACCGCCCTGCGGGCGCAGGTCACGGACAAGGTCGTGACGGAGATCCAGGCGCAGCGCGCGACAGACGTGGATCCCGAGCGGCCGGCGCGGCCGCAGTGCGTGTGCGCGGAGCAGGTGGCCTGGTCGGAGGTGACCGCGGCGTTGCGGTTGTCGCCGGTGACGGGTGAGGCCCGGATCCTGGA